>JAJPHX010000017.1 GCA_021325075.1 Nitrososphaeraceae archaeon
ATCCTGATCGGCAGACACTCGTTTGTTACCGTCAAGGTCAGCGACCAGAACGTTGCAACCCAAGTCATAAAGCCGACTCCTACTGGCGATGTCGTCCTCGTGTCTGCGCACAGCAGAGAACTTGCAAAGCAGGGATGGAAGGGCGCTTTTAACAACCTGCCTGCCTGCTACCTCACCGGCCTGCTAATAGGAAAAAAGGCGCTTGAAAAAGGAGTAAAGAATGCGGTGCTATATATCGGTAAAGACCACTTTACCTCAAGAGTGGCGGCATGCCTCAAGGGCATAGTCGATTCTGGCGTCAACATGCCAGTTTCTGAGGAGTCTCTTCCAGATGAAGAGAGAATAAGTGGTCAGCACATTGCCGAGTATGCAGGCACCCTTAAAGAAAACCAAGAAGAATACAATTCACGCTTTTCCGCTCTTTTGAAAAACGGCTTGAACCCAGAAGACTACCCTTCACACTTTGAAGAAGTAAAGACAAAGATTACTGGCAAGGCTTCTGAAAAACCAGCAAAGAAGGCTCAGACTGAAGAAGAGAAAGAAGAAAAGGCTGCAAGCAAGGAAAAGAAGGCGCCAAAAGAAAAGAAGGAGAAGGCTCCAAAGAAAGAGGCAAAGGAAGAAAAGGGCAAGGAAAAGAAGAAATCTGAGAGCAAGGGAGGCAAAAAGAAATGAGTCATTATGGACAGCAACAGCAGCAGGCTGAATGGAAGCCTAGGACCACGCTTGGCAGCATGGTGCTTGCCGGCAAGATAAACTCGATGGACCAGATCTACGAAAACGGCATGAGGATACAGGAATCAGAAATTGTCAGGCACCTCTTGCCAGACATCAAGAGCCAAGTTGTCCATGTCGGCATTGTCCAAAAGCAGACGGACGCCGGCGAGATGACGCGCTTTAACGCCCTAGTGGCAGTTGGCAATGAGGCCGGCTGGTTTGGCATCGGAAAGGGCAAGGCCTCACAGATGAGAGTTTCAATAGATAAAGCAACAAATGCTGCTTACCTTAACGTTATTCCAGTAAAACTTGGATGCGGAAGCTGGGAGTGCAAGTGCAACCAACTGCACTCTGTCCCATTCAAGGTGAGGGGCAAGGGCGGCAGCGTCACGATTGAAATTATTCCGGGTCCAAGGGGTCTTGGCATCGTAGCAGGCGAGAACATCAAGAGCCTGCTAAAGCTTGCAGGGTTAAAGGACTCGTGGACAAAGTCCTTTGGATCTACAAACACGATGTCCTCTACTACAAAGGCGATTTTCAATGCTCTAAGGAGCACCTACAGCGTAGGTTGATGATATATGGCATATCTCGTAGTTAGAATAAAGGGAACAGTCAACATTCCACAATGGGCCAAGATGACGCTTGATGGCCTCAACCTTGACAGGCGCTTCCGCGCAACAATCGTGCCGGAAAACGACCAATATCTTGGCATGCTAAGGAGGGTCAAGGAAGAGGTCGCATGGACAAAGGCCGACGCCGGCATCGTAAAGGAGCTTCTTGAAAAAAGGGGCAGAAAGACCGGCTACAAGCCACTGGACAAGTCAGACCTTCCAAAGGAGTACAAGAGCATGGACGATCTTGCGGCCGCAATAGCGGAGAACAAGGTGTCGATGAGCAAGCTGGAAGGGATCAAGCCGTGGTTTGCACTCAGCCCACCAAAAGGTGGATTCAAAAGAAAGACAAAGACACAGTACGGTCAGCAGGGAGTCCTTGGAGATGATAGCGAGCTTGCCGAGATCGTCAAGAGGATGCTGTAGAGCAGCAAGACTTAATTAAGGTGGTAAAGAACGTGATACAAAGTTCCAGCAGCAAAGTGATAACTTATGGCTACAAGATTTAGAAAAAGCAGAAGGCAGCGCGGCAGCAGGTACTGCGGCTGGGGCCAGATAGGTCAGCACAGACAGGCCGGCAGCAGAGGCGGCATCGGCGGTGCTGGAAAGCATAAGCACTTCTTTATGAGAACAGTAATCGAAGAACCGGACCACTTTGGTCACGATCCTTTCAACTCTTTTAACCGCAACTTGGTGCAGCAATGGCTTAACGTCCGCGACTTGGACGGAGTCTTTGCAAAGCATGGCAAGGCCGAAGCAAGCGGCAAGGTTGTTCTGGATCTGACCTCGCTGGGGTATGACAAACTGCTGGGCGGAGGCTCAATAAATGGAGCTTATGCGATCAAGGTAGCCAAGGTGTCAGAAAATGCCAAGGCGAAAATCGAGGCTGCAGGTGGCGAGGTTTTAACAGATGAGCAGCACGACAACAAGTGAAAGCGTATTCAGGCGCGCGATTAGGACCGCGTCTGCATATGTCCCACAGGTCCCAAAGCCAAAAAAGAAGGTGTCGCTTACAGAAAAATTCGTCTGGACGGGCATCGCGCTTTTTGCATACCTTATCATGGGGCAAATACCGCTCTATGGCGTAACCAGCGACCCCAAGTTTGACTTCCTTGCTTTTGCACGTGTGATCTTTGCAGCGCAGCAGGGAACACTCATGGAGCTTGGCATCGGGCCTATAGTTACGGCCGGCTTGCTCATGCAACTGCTGAAGGGCTCTGACCTCATCAAGCTTGACTTCAAGAACACTGATGATCGGTCGCTCTTTACGTCCGCTACAAAGATAGTGACAATAATAGTAATATGTGCAGAGGGTGGGCTCTATGGAGCGAGTGTATATGGTCCTCTAACTGCTCAAGAAGCTCCATACGCCATCTATGTCGTAATAGCGCAACTCATAGGCTCCAGTATCATCGTCATGCTGATGGACGAAATGGTGCAGAAGGGATGGGGAGTTGGCTCTGGCCTAAGTCTGTTCATCATGGCCGGCATTGCATCCACAATACTGTGGAGCGTATTCAGCGTAGTTCCGGGAAGTGACGGCCCCGTAGGAATACTGCCATTTACAATTAGTGCAGCCACTGGCGGCCACGCCAGCGACGCGTTATTTAGAACCGGTCAGCTTCCAAGCATCTTTGGTCTCAGCTTGACGGTGGGAGTGATCCTAGTCCTTGTGTATATAGAGGGAATACACGTCGACGTACCAATAGTATCAACAAAGTACAGAGGGTTTACTGCGGTCTATCCGATCAAGCTTCTGTACACTTCAGTTATTCCTGTCATACTCACTTCTGCGCTCATTGCCAATGCTGTCTTTATGGGACAGATGTTGTGGGCTAATTACAACCCCAACAACCAGAACCCTGTCTTTAACTATATTGCGCAGTTTGATCCAAACCCGCAAAGCCGAGGCCAAGGAGCAACTCCGATTGGAGGCATCCTATACTACTTGACGTCGCCTAGAACCCTTGACCATGTCCTTGTCGATCCCATGCGCGCAGTAGTCTATGTCATAGTATACACCGCCATAGTCACGGTCTTCTCTAGGCTGTGGGTGGAGCTTGGCGGACTGTCCGCAAGGACTGCAGCCAAAAACCTCCTTGACGCGGACGTGCAGGTACCCGGTTTTAGGCGTGCCGAGGGGTCTGTGGAGGTACTTTTGAACAGGTACATCCCGTCGCTCACGATAATCAGCGGCATAATACTTGGGCTCTTGGCCTCTCTTTCTGATATCTTGAACGTTTATGGAAGTGGAACCGGTCTCTTGCTTATGGTCAACATCATGGTAAGCTACTACCAGACGCTGGTCAAGGAGCAGGTCGATGCTTACATGCCAGGTTTGGCGGCTCTACTTGGCAGAAAACAATAAACGCGCAATAATAGTTGGCATACCGGGTGTGGGCAAGACCACAGTCATCACCCGCGCGGCTGAGATGCTCAACCAGAAACGCAAGACAACAGTCGTCGTTTTTGGCACCATCATGTTTGAAGAAGCAAAAAAGATGGGCCTCAAGAGTCGCGACGAAATGCGCAGGATGCCAGTTGAGGACCAGAGGAGACTGCAGGAAATGGCCGCCCAGAGAATTGCCGAAATGAAGGATGACATCGTGCTGATCGACACACACCTTTTCATAAACACGGGCGAAGGGTACTATCCCGGGCTTCCGATGAGGCTGCTAAATATCATGAAGCCGACAAACATGGTCATGGTCGCCGCTGACGCGCAGGAAATATCAGATCGCCGGAAAACCGACCAGACCCGCCAGCGCGACATCGCTTCTGCGGAAGACATCCAGAAAGAGCTTGACATTTCAAGGGTAATGGTTGCGTCGTGCTCGATACTGACAGGCGCCCCGTTTGCGATAATCATGAATAGCGACAGCAAGGTAGACGAAGCGGCAAGCAATATAGCAAAGATGCTGCTAGGAGATGAAAGGCAATGAATATCGACAATCTATTGATGCAGCTTTTCAGTCCGCAGTACACCACGCATCCGATATTCCCGGACCTGATAACCGCTGCAATCGTGGCCATGATAATATCAGTCGGCATGAACTTTGCGTTTGCGATGCTCCGCAAAAAGACCACGGACATTGAGAAGATGAACAGGGTTATGAAGGAGACAAACGAGTGGCGCAGGCAGTACACGGACGCCATCAAAAAGCAGGACAAGCCCAGAATTGAAGAACTGAAGAAAAAGCAGGCCTATGTCAACAAGATGGCTCTTGAAATGCAGCAACAGCAGATGCGCCCGATGTTCATTTACATGATACCATCGTTCCTCATCTGGATCTTTGTGTTCCCGACCATATTTGGCGGGACTGTGTCGCTTTCTCCAATTCAATTGCCATTCATATCATGTAGCGCAGAGAACGTGCATACCGATACACAACCAAAAACTGTCAATGGGACTGCGGCACCGCCTAATCCCGACGGCAGCGTTGCTCTTGCAGGACCTTGCAGGGTTCCAGGCCAAGTCTACCTGTGGGGGTGGTTCTTGTTGACCTCTTTTGCATTCAGCGGCATAATATCCAAAGTGACCAAGACCAGCATGCCGAGCATGACGTAAATGGCAAATAAATTCAGCATCGTGATTTCAGGCTGGCCCGCAGTAGGCAAGACAACAATAGCTGGCAAGCTGGCAGAAGAATTCGGGCTCACGACGTATAACGGGGGTGACATACTAAAGATTCTGGCGGCAGAAAAAGGCTACTCTACCAGCAGGGACGACTGGTGGGATACTGCCGAAGCCAAAAAATTCATGGGTGAGCGCAAGTCAGACCCCTCGTTTGACAAAAAGGTTGACAAAAAACTGGCTGAGATATTGAGAAAAGGCGGAGCCGTGATCACTAGTTACACGCTGCCCTGGCTGGTAAACGACAACTCTGTTATCAAGTTCTGGCTCAAGGGATCGCCGGAAAACCGCGCCAAGAGGATGGCCAACCGCGACGACATCGGCTTTGCGCAGGCCAAGAAAATAATCAAGCTGAGGGACGGGGAGAACCAGAGGATCTACCGCAGGCTGTATGGCTTCAAGTTCGGCGAGGACCTGGCAGTGTTTGACTATGTCCTCAACACAGACAGGCTGCCTCTTGCGTCGCTGATAGAGATATCCAAGTTAATAGTCTGGCGTCACATTGGTGAATAGTTCTGATGAAACTGCCCCAGCTGGATAACCTTGTCAAGGTTGATGACGACGTCACAAACGACAACTACGGGCACTACCCTGACAGGCGACCAATCGAGTCATTGATGTACTATGGTTTGATTCTTGTCGACAAGCCGGCCGGCCCAACCAGCCACGAAGTGGTGGCATGGGTAAAGAGGATACTTGAAATAGACAAGGCAGGGCACAGCGGCACACTTGATCCCGGGGCGACGGGCCTCCTGCCGATGGGCCTTGGCGAAGGCACGAAGGCGCTTTCAGTTTTGCTGCTCGGGCCTAAAGAATACTATGCCCTTGCCCGCCTGCACGCCCACGTTTCGACAGACAGACTGCAGAAGGTCATGTCAGAGTTCACCGGCGAGCTCTACCAGCGGCCGCCGCAGAGGTCGTCTGTGAAGAGAGTCACCCGCGTCAGGACGGTCTATGAATTTGACCACCTTGAAGATTATGACAGGCTAGTGCTCATGAGGATCCTCTGTCAGGCCGGAACCTACATCCGCAAGATAATCTACGACATCGGCGAGGTGCTCTCGCCGGGCGCAACCATGGTCGAGCTCCGAAGGACGCGGGTGAGCAACCTCTCAGAGCATGACGGCTTTGTGAGACTGCACGATTTGGCAGACGCGTACCAGCGCTACAAGGAGAGCAAGGACGACGAAAAGCTGCGCCGGCTGGTGCTTCCTATAGAGCGCTGCCTGGAGGGCATCAGGGCGGTCACTGTGCGCGACACGGCTGTCGACGCGCTGTGCCACGGGGCGCCGCTGGCGGTGCCCGGGGTGGTAGCGCTGCCAAAGGACCTGCGGGTTGGTGAGCTCGTGGGGATATACACGCTCAAGGGCGAGATAGTGGGGCTCGGGCAGGCTGGCATGACAAAGGAGGAGATCGAGCAGAACGCCCGGGGCATAGCGTTTGTCATGAAGCGGCTCATCATGAAGCCGGGCACTTATCCTAAAGCCTGGCGCACAAAGGGCGAGCAGGCAGCCAGTGTCAGGGTTCCCGTCGAGGTCGATCTTGACAGGCTAGAGAGCGAAACCGACGATTTTTAAAAAAATTGTTAGAGGGTCTCGCCGATCCCGGGCCGCTTGCGATCCAGCCGGGCAATGTTCTTTGCAAGGTTCTCCATCGTGCCGGGAATGTGGCACTTGCACCTGCAGTCGTCGCAGTCAACGTGGTTCCCTTCCTTGCACTTGTCAGACAGCCCTAGAGTACTCAAAAACGCCTTTGGTAGCTACGATCCTCAATTTTTAGCTTTGTCTTTAGCTTCCCGTGGAATAATATTTCCGCCACCTTGGAATAGCCGCGTGCTTACAATAACTGCTTTATTACATATTGCAACATATCCTGCATGGACCAAGGAGAGCCAGGACTTGACTACAACGACACCAACCTCAACCCGCTCACCTGTGATATCTGCAACAAGTCGTTTGACAGCCTAGACAAGCTGGGCGAGCACCAGAAAGTAGCGCACGACATGTAGATATAGCAAGCCGGCTACCGGTTGGCGATGCGCTCCTTTATCGCGGTGGACGTGGAATCGCGCGACCCTATCAGCAGGCTGCAAAATGAAATAGCGTCGGCCGCGAGATGGAAGCCAAGGGGCGTCAGGCCGGTCGAGCAGCAAAACTTCCATTTTACCCTTATTTTTCTCGGCGAGATAACCGACATCGATGCCGGCAGGATCAAAGAAAAAATGCAGGAAGTAAAATTCGAGCCGTTCACGCTGATCTATCAAAAAGTGGGCGCGTTCCCAAGGCCGGACGCGGCAAAAATAATCTGGATAGGCGTTGATGCAGCCGGCGGCCAAAAGCTGGTCGCATTAGCAAACGACATCATTTCAAAAATGGCCGAGCTCAACTTTCGCGCGGACAAGCCATTTTCGCCACATATGACTATTTTCCGAGTAAAGGCTGGCCCAGTCAGGATAGGCGATATTTCAGCAAAATACGAGAACAAGACGTTTGGCTCAGATCTCATAGACAGAGTGCACCTCAAGAAAAGCGACCTCGGGCCTTCAGGACCGATCTATTCGAACATTTATACCGTGGAAGCCAAGAAGTAACCAAGATGCCAGACATTAGCGCCGTTGCCGCCAAAGCGCTGCCGCTCTGCAAGCCCAGCGAAAGCGAAGCAAGGAAAATAACGGCAGTGGCGCAGGAGGCAAAGAGGCTGGTCGAGAGCCAAGTCAACGGTTCAGTGACCGGCGTAGTGTTTGGTGGCTCGTTTGCAAAGGGCACGTGGTTGGGAGGCGATGCAGACATTGACATCTTTTTCAAAGTCAAGCCATCAATAGCAATTGAAGAATTTGAAAAGATGGGCCAGAACGTAGGCAAGCAGGCGCTCAAAAAATATGATCCGAAATTGCGATATTCCGATCACCCTTACGTCGAAGCCATTGTCAGGAGCGTGAAAGTGAACGTCGTTCCATGCTACGACGTCGAGCAGGGCAGGTGGCAGAGCGCGGCCGACAGGTCGCCGTTCCACACCGAGTACGTCAGCAAAAACCTGAATGACGAAAAAAAAGATCAGGTTAGATTGCTAAAGAAATTCTTCAAGTCAGCAGGGATATACGGCGCAGAAATTTCTACGGGTGGGTTCAGCGGCTACGTTTCAGAAGTTCTTGTACTGAAATATGGATCGTTTGAAGGCGTGCTGCGCGCTGCGGCAGACCTGAAAGAAAAGCAAGTGATTGCAATAAACGACTATGACCCCGATATAGTCAAGGGCTTCTCAAGTGCCGTGATAATCATCGATCCCGTGGACAGCAGGAGGAACCTCGGCACAGCGATCTCGCCAGAGAGCGTAGGGAAATTCGCGCTTGCCGCAAGGGCATTCTTGGACAAGCCGTCGCTCCAGTTCTTTAAAGAGCAGAAAAACTCTGCAGCAAGCAAGTTGTACCAAAACGTGCTGATCATCGAATTTACGCACAAGGAGCGGAGCCCGGACATCATCTGGGGCCAGCTGAAGAGGAGCATGAATGCTGTCGCAAAGCAGCTAGAGATCGCAGGGTTTATGGTGCTCCGTAGCTCCTGTGTAACCGACGAAAAGAACTCGGCGGCACTTGCGTTCCTGCTAGAGTCGATGACGCTCCCGCTCTATGTGAAAAAGAAGGGACCAGAAATTTTCAGAAAGGACGACACTGCAAGCTTTATTTCCAATCGCAAAGAGCCGCTGATGACCTGGGTTGACAGGGAGATGAGGGTCGCAGTTCTTGCTAGGAGAAAAGCCACCGACGCGACGCAATTTGCCAAGTCACTGCTGTACAAGAATGTCGAAAACAGCGGGGTCGCAAAAGACCTGATAGCGGACAAAAAGAAGCTCAAAATTTATAGCGGACGCGGGAAAATCAAGGGGCTGGCACTGGAGGCTGCTGGCGAAATTGTCTCAACAGAACATCTCATTTTCGGAAGAGCTTGATATCGAGTCGCCCCGGCTGGCGCAACTGATATCGTACCCGCGCTTTTCAGCCGACGAATACGCAGAGCGAATATCGGAGATGAAGTCGCTTGGAATAACTTTTATCATTCTTGGCGGCAAGACGATGCTAAATGGCACACACGTTGCCGGCAAGGGCTGCGTCGGACTTGTGGTCAAGGCAAAGATCGAAAGCAAGACCTACGCGCTCAAGATAAGGCGTGTCGACGCAGACAGGAAAAGCATGGACGAAGAGGCGCGCTTACACGGGATAGCAAACGCCGCCGGAGTCGGGCCGCAACTACTAGGGCACACAAAGAACCTGATTGCGATGGAGTTTATTGGCAGCAAGAGCATCTTCGAGTGGGCAAATGATGTTTCAAAGAACGAGGCGCGCAACATAACAAGGTCAGCGCTTGAGCAGTGCCACAGCCTCGACAGGGCGGGGCTTGACCACGGCGAGCTGAGCCGGCTTGACAGGCACGTCATCGTATCAAGCGCGCCCTGCATAATCGACTTTGAAAGCGCGAGCACGGCAAGAAAGACCTGCAACGTCACTGCCGCTGCGCAGTCGATCTTCCTGTACAGCGCAGTGTCAGATCGGATAAAGAAGGTCCTTGGAACGCCTGACAAGGACAGGGTTATTGCCGCGCTAAAGGCTTACAAGCAGAACCAGACAAGAGCCAATTTCGATGCAGTCCTTGGCTCGCTGCCGGTATAGATTTTTAATCCTGCAACTTGCTGTATCCACGGTTTGGAATCTCCACTCCTCCGCGCCCTGAGCCGCAAGGAACTAGACAAGGCGCTTGCCCACCTTTCAATCGGCGACGCGCGCCTTGAGAAAATAATCCAGTCAGTTGGCGCGTGCAAGATAAAGAGGCGCCGCGACCCGTTCCAGTCGCTTGCAGAGGCCATAATATACCAGCAGCTTGCAGGGAGCGCGGCAGACGCGATATACGGCAGGTTTGTCAAGATCTATAGCGGCTTTCCAGAGCCAAAACAACTGCTTGCTACAAATACTGCAAAACTACGCGCCTGCGGCCTGTCCGCCAGAAAAATAGAGTACCTCAAGGACCTTGCGTCGCATGTCTCAGATGGCAGGCTAGAGCTCAAACTGCTGTCCTCCATGTCAGACGATCAGGTAGTTGAGCAATTGGTGCAGGTGAAGGGCATTGGACGGTGGACTGCCGAAATGTTTCTGATATTCTGCCTTGGCAGGCCGGACGTCCTGCCTGTAGGCGACCTCGGGCTCCGAAAAGCGATGCAGCAGGCCTACTCGCTTGCCGAGCTACCGCTGCCTGCAGTGATGCAAAACATTGCACTTCCGTGGCGGCCCTACAGGAGCGTCGCCACCTGGTACCTGTGGAAGTCGCTAGAAAAGTTCAAGGGTATAGGATGATCACTTTATTTCTGCGATCAGCATCTTGACTGTGTTGACGTCAAGGTC
>JAJPHX010000069.1 GCA_021325075.1 Nitrososphaeraceae archaeon
CTGTGAACAGGGAAATAGGGTACGAGGATGCGCCAGTTACGGTAGACGAGATCTATGATTTTATCCAAGACATGAGGCACGAATCAGGCAAGCAGGTGCCTGACATCCGAAAAGAGGACATCAGCTTTTGTTTTTACATGCTAAAGGTGTCCGGTGTATGCACGCATTGAGTTCGACTGTCGAACTTTTGGCATATTTATGATTTTGGCAATGCTTATATATTTACTATATATAAAAATTATGGATGGTAGAGCTTACTGGGTACGGGATTGCAGTAATAGCTTTTCTGGGACTGTCGATCGTTGTTGGAACATTAACAGTCAAACTCGTCAAAAGAAGCAGCAAGCGCTACATGGTTGCAGGAAAGAGCCTCCCGCTCTTTTTTGTCGGGACCATGCTTGCCGCACAATCTATTGACGGCAACTCGTCGCTTGGAAACGTGTCGCTAGTTTACCAGTTTGGGTTCTGGGCGGGGGCCGTAATTCCAATAGGGCTTGCGATATGTTTGGTTCTTACGGGCGCGTTCTACGGGAAAAGGCTTAACAAGATGTCGATGCTGACTTTACCAGACTTTTACTTTCGCAGGTTTGGAAATGGCGCCGAAGGAATTTCCGGCGTCCTCATGATGATAAGCTTCATCGTGCTCGTTGCAGGAAACTTTGCAGCAACAGGGTTCATCCTGTCGACTGTGTTGCAGATCGACTTTTTCTGGGCGATGCTGATCGGAGCTATTATCGTTCTGATATACACTTTTGCAGGCGGATTGTTTTCATCCGCATACACCGACATTTTCCAGATATATCTGGCGATAGGTGCTTTCTGGGCAGCCTTTATCTTCTTTGCAGCCGGGTTTTCAGGCGTGGATTTCAGCGCTATACTTGGTAACGCGCCGCCAGCTTATCTCGGTCTTTCGGGTCTGACGGATCCGGCAAACGGGGCATATGTAAACTGGGCCGGCATAGCTGCTTTAGGGCTTGGCGACATTGTTGCGCTTGACTTTATGGAAAGGGTGTTTGCGGCAAAGGATCCCAAGACCGCTTCCAGAGGTGCTTTCTGGGGCGCTGGCCTTACGCTATCGACAGTCATCCCGACAAGCATGATGGGAATCGTCGCGTTATACTATTTGCCAAATCTTACGGATCCTTTCACGGCATATCCGGACCTTGCTCTCAACCACATGCCCTTTGCGATTGGCGCAGCGCTTCTCATGGGAGTGCTCGGCGCGTCGATGTCAACAGCAAACGGCGGCCTGCTTGCCATTTCAAGCGTCATGTCAAGGAACATCATACAGCGAGACATCATGAAAAGGATCCTGAAAAGACCTGGCATGAATGACAAGAAGCTGCTGATGACTACGCGCATATTTACAGTGCCGATGATGATAGCGGCATTTATCCTCGGTTATGTCCTTCCGCAGCCTGGAATCTACCTTGTTCTAGCGTTTGACATTGTGTTTGCCGGCGCATGGGCACCGCTAACTCTGGGACTTTTCTGGAGGAAGGCTAACATGCCTGCCGCCATAGCATCACTCATCATCGGCTCGGCGATAAGGCTTGTGCTATTCTTTGCAATACCGCCGGATCTGGCAGGGCTTGATACAATGATACCACCACCGATATCGTTTGCGATCTTTATCGGAGTTGCCCTTGCGACGCAAAAGAAGTATCCCGGAGAGCAGAGGCACGGAGTCGTCGACTATGTCCCGCCGGAAGAGGATGTCGTAAATGGCGATGACTTGAAGGGGTACGTCACTTCTACAGGGGGCAAGGTCGGATAGTGCTGAAAAACTAATTAACTATCCTCGACTTTCTCTTCTCCGTGCCAAGCCAAGGGTATGCAACCATTGGGCTCAAGCCGGCGATCTTGACCTGGCTCCAGAAGGACACTGACGAGTTCTATCCTGGCATGTTCCTTCCAAGCGCGCTTATAATAATGATGAACGAAATAAAGCGCGGCTTTTATTCGGTTGAAATGCACAACATGAAAGCTGATTTTTCCGGCCGCTACACGTCGTTGACCATCCGCTCAGACGTCAAGGTATGGCTTGAAGAAAATTACGAAAAGCTGAAAGAAGACTATGACAGGAAGTACAAGGCAAACAGCTTCACCCATTTTGCAGCCATCTTTATGCTCAACATGTTTGAGTCAAAGGCGGCCGCCCAGAATAACATCGTCAGACTAAAGGAAGCGGACTTCCGCTGGCTCGTTGAAGAGTACGGGAAAAGAAAACAGGAATACAAGGCAAAGTACGGCGTGCAGACCTTTGAACAGTTCGCTGACGTGTTCTTGAAGGAATTGCTGGAAAAAGTCAATGCCGCGAAAAAGATTCTATCATAAGCATGCGTAGTTTACTAATTTTCGGGTAAGCGCAAATTTCATATTAATTATGCTATATTGTATCATCTTGCCTAGAAATCTTTATCTTGTAAAGCTCTTTGCATAAAAGTTCGATATCATAAAATTTTGATTTCATGATATTATGATAAAACATTGTTTATATCAATCTCTCTACGTAGCTATTCGATATGATAGCTGAAGCAGTTACAATTAGCGTAATTCTTGGCGGGTGCGCTGCCGCGGCCTGGTTTGCAAAAACCAAGTTCCAGCCGGAAATTGAAAATAGCCTGGCACGGATCGAAGCAGAGGAAGCGATAGTGGCAAGGCGCAAGCCAAACCACCACGACTAATTTTTTCTTGGAAAAGATAAAAGCATATTTCTTGTAGTATCTTTGTTTGCTGCAAAAGCGCATAATTGCCATTCTGAAAAAATCGCCTGCCGACCAGTACTCGCTGTACCGGCAGCTTGGCGCGAGCATGTCAGAAGTAACAAAGGCAATCGCGGAACTGCAGCAAAAGAAAATCATACACGTTGCCAGGTATAGAAAGAGCAAGCGGACGGGGCTGGATGTCCCGGTGTATTCGCTCTTGGCCGCCAAGAACGACATTTTAGACGTGCATAGTTTGCTTGCAGGGGTCACGTCTGAGAGGCTGGTTGAATATGACTTTGTTGCAAGGAGTCTAGTATCATCTGGCAAGGATGCGACGCTGCTAGACATCGGCTCTGCCTGGTCAGGGCTCGCGCAGGCCATGAGGGATTTTGGGAAAAGGTGGCAGGTGTTTGGAATCGACCTAAAGCCCGGCTGCGACGCGAGGATGGACGCTCGGTCTACAAGCTTTAGCGACGCAACATTTGACCAAGTGATAAGCATCAGCACCATAGAGCACGTCGATGGTGACCTACAAGTAATGAGAGAAATCTTGCGTATGCTGAAAAAAGGTGGCAGCGCAATCATCACCGTTCCCTACGGCAATGGCAGTAAAGAGCACAAGATCTATGACAGGCGCGCGCTCGACAAGCTTGTTGCCGGATTTTCAATATCGAAAAAAGAGTTCTACCGCTACGACTCTGGGAAATGGGTGAAATGCAGCCAGGCCGCGGCAGACAAAGTCGACATTGAAGTGCCGGAATACCTGCATAGCTCAGTATGCGCCTGCCTGCTATTGAAAAAAAGCAGTGAATTTTAAAAGTAAGTGCCTTTCTAGCAAAAGGGTGGACAGTAGACATTCCTTTACCGGCAGACAAATCGACCCGCCCAGAGTTTCTGCAAACATGACCGTCCAGGACCTCATCAAGTTTTACGGCTCTACCGGCTATAACGCGCGCCGGCTCGCCGAAGCAGCAGAAATCCTGCAGGACATGATTGACACCGGATCCACTGTCTGTCTTACCCTCGCCGGCGCAATGACCCCTATCGGCCTTGGCCGGACAATCTCGGCAATGATAGAGAACGGCTTTATAGACTGGATAGTGGCTACAGGCGCAAACGTCTATCACGACCTGCACTTTGCCTACGACCTGCCGGTGAGGCAGGGGCACTTTGACGTCGATGATGATGTATTGTATGCAAAGCAGATAGTGAGGATATATGACGTGTACATCAAGGAGATGGGGACCTTGCAGGCGCAGGACCTCATTGTGCAAAAAGAGATCAAGCGCGCCAAAGATGTTCCGCAGAACGCGTCCACCGCGGACATCGCCTACGCGCTGGGCAAGGCCGCAAAAGAAAATGCAAAATACCCGGAAAAGTCGTTCCTTGTGAAGGCGTATGAGCACAAGGTGCCTGTCTACATGCCGGCAATAGGCGATTCTTCCATCGGCCTTAACATGCTGCCGCTCTTGCTTGAAGGCAAGGGCGTGTTTCCAAACGTGATACTCGACGTGGCCGAGTCTGCCGCGATACTCTGGAAGAGCGAGAGGTCTGGCGGTCTCGAGCTTGGAGGCGGGGTCCCCAAG
Organism: Nitrososphaeraceae archaeon; assembly: GCA_021325075.1. Classification (GTDB taxonomy): domain Archaea; phylum Thermoproteota; class Nitrososphaeria; order Nitrososphaerales; family Nitrososphaeraceae; genus Nitrososphaera. The sequence goes on from JAJPHX010000069.1 coordinate 4,295, forward strand.
AACTTTTTCCAGCAGACCGGGCCAGCATTGTATCAAATATTGAAGATAAAGGAGGGCGGGCAGGACTACCTCATCCAGATGACTGATGCGCGGCCGGACACCGGCGGCCTCTCGGGCGCAACGCTGCAAGAGGGCAAGAGCTGGGGCAAGATCAAGACTTCCCACAAGGGCAATGTAATAGTATACGGCGATTCGTCGGTCTATTTCCCGCTCCTCTGCTCCTACGCAATGTCTGTTTGCAAGCCGAGAGCTCCAAAGAGGATGTATGAGAAAAAGGACGCGTGGGTCGAGGAGATGAAAAAGATGTACTTCAAGAACAAAAAGTAGGGTCAGATAAGGTTCTCCGACTTTGCGATCCATCTGTTGGATTTCCTGTCCATACCTATCTGGCCGACCAGCTTGCCGTTTGAATAGACCTTGCCGAATTCCGCGCCCCCAAACATCGCGGAGAGGAGGTCGCGCTTTTCGTGGTAGCCTGACTCCATGACCTTGGCGCGGTTCTTGCTGCTCGCCTTTCTAATGATGTTTCGCGCTGCCGGCCATTCGCCGGTCCATGATATTATCTCGAAGGTGCCGAATTTGATCGTCTGCATAGTGTAGCCTGTCGTCTTGGCCTCGAACTTTTGCTTGTTCTTTTTGGCGTACTCGTTCATCCATTCTATCGCGTCCTTTGCTCTGCTCTGCTCTACTCCAAAGTTGTCCGCCCCGGCCAACGCCTTTCCTCTGATCTTTTGGCGTATTTAATCTTGCACAATTGGAATAACCTTGGAATAATATTCCAAGATTGGAATAATTTGAGCACACTCAGGAATATTCCGAGCAGAAAATTATTCCACGACTTTTGGCAGTTGGAGATGCATCCTGATCCATTCTAGATCCATAGTATGCGGAACGCTGAGTGTGGATTTTGCATAGCGCTAAAAACTGAGCGTGGAAAAATGCATGACTGGAAAAAATGTTATGCAAAATCTGGTTAGCTGCAGTCATGTCAATCCTGCAGTTAGCGAGATGGGGTATTAAAGAAGTAGTTTAGGTTGGTTTGTGCAGCCTGAGTTTCGATGATTAATTAATTGTGGAAAAGATCATTTTCACGCTTCTTATGCAACAAAAGCGTTGCATAACTTGTTGCATAGTCCTGAACCGTTCAAAAAGCTATTGTTACTAAATTTCTTGACACAAACTAATCAAGTAATACTAAACAATTTTCCGACTTTATTATTTGTTATATGGTATATCTATCCCTGCACTAGGCAACTGCATATCCATACACGGTTATTACACTATATCTATAACTGTTCCACATAATTACTGTTGAATGAGTTTAGCAACTGACATCTTTTGCGCTTTGGGACAATGCTGGATAGGTGAAGGTATTGATGGCATTTACGTTGTGGCAACAACCCTTCTTGATATCGCAGTCCGACTTGCTCCAATGTTTGGAATCATGTATTTTGCTTATTGGTTATTCCTAATAGTCAGAACTGTCAGAGAAGGCAGTCCAGAGCCGATAATGAATCATGTGATGTTTGTCTGGCAAGTAATAACTGGAATAGTCCATGCTTTCATGAGCTTTATCAAGCTCTTTATCCCATGAGGTGAGAGAAAAGATTGGCAGACTTTGAAATTATAAATCAAATCCTGAACAACGAAGTCGTTGTATTTGGCATAATCATTGGAGTAGTAGCTTTACTTGCAAAATTGATTATACCAAAAGTGCTTCCCATCATAAAGAAAGTGCAACAGAAGAGCAAGCACATTGATGGCAGTATACCTGAAAGCGTTGGGAGTCTCAAGGTTTTCATCAGAAGCGGTGACCTGATTAAAGAAACGCGAGGAAGGATGCTCAAAGACGGCTCAATATCAGCCGACAACAAGACTTGGGTAATTGAACAGATCAAGCCGTATCTGCTAACAAAGGGCCGGAGTTCGAGGCCGGCGTTATTTCTAGATGCCCGCATGCAGGTGGAATACAGGTTCAAAGATGTCGAAAGTGGCAGTAACAGTTCTGACAAAAAGCAGCAAGATGTTGCTGGCATGGTCACGAATCCGCACCTGCTCAAGCAGTTCTCAGACAGCATCGTAGTTCAGAAACTGGCAGCTGCAAAGCCTGACAAAACAATGATGTTCATGATGTTTATGATGGGAATGTTTGCCCTGATGATTCTCCAGCAGTTCATTCCTAAAGGAGGTCCATGAGGGGTATGAGCGAGCAAAAGAAGGACCTGAAAGATACAGATCCCTGGACATCTGTAGTGCTTGCAACAAAAGCCCTCACAAACCCGCAGGGAAATGAAATACTTACGCTGACAGAACTGAACGAAAGCGAGATAAGGTATGGAGTTCAAGCGTTAATTCTGGCTGACGCGTTCAAGACTGAACTCTTGAAAAACGTGATAATCAATTTGGCCATACTGAAAAGAAGCCGCGACAGAAGGGGAGAATCCAGCGTGATCAAGCTTGTAAGGAACGCTAGCATGAAGATGATGCAAAATGTGCAGATGAGCAGGTTCAAACGCATCATGTCAAATAGAGAAGATTTGTCAGATTATGACAAGGATTGAAGAGCTCAGAAAGCAGGAGCGGCAGCTAACCAAGCTTATTCGCAAGTGGCACAAAGAAGGCGAATTCAGACTTGTTCTCATTTATGGAACTGGAGGCATTGGCAAGACAAGCTATGCGATGCAGTGCGTCAAGCAAGTTGATCCAGAAAATTACAGGCAGCGGTTCATTTTCCCGCCAAGGCAGTTTGTAGACACTGTATCTTGGTTGAAAAATAATAATTTGAGAATACCCGCGCTTGTATGGGATGACATGGGCTTTTGGATGTACACGCTAGATTACAATGACCCTTTTGTAAAATCGGCTATCAAGTTCTTTAATGTAGCAAGGACAGTTGTATCTTGCATTATTGGAACTACTACGAGCATGAAGATGCTAACGAGCTCTGTCCGGAATATGGATGCTTTGACTGTCAAGGTTGTTGCGGCAAGGGACAACCCTTACACGTCATTGGCAAAAGGATATCGAACATCACTTCAGCCTAACCTAATGCGGCTTGTCAAGACAGTCTTTGAAGATGAATACCCAAGGTACATGGATCAAGACGATTACCAATGGTACAGGCCGGTCAGAGATAGTTATGTCAATGAAGCCATAAGATTGATGCAAGAATCACTAATCAAGAAGCCAAAAAATACTAGTGATTCATTTACAGAGCCTGAATAGTGGAACATAGCAAGGAATTCTGTCTGACGCTAGAAACTCTCACCTTTTTGGGGGACTATCTTCTAGTAAATCCTATCAATTTACTTATATTCCCCCCCCCAGTAACTATGGTTTTCATGTGACAGGACTAATTCCATCGCGCGGGACAAACCCCGGCAATAACGATAGCGGAGGGAATAGAAGTTCTGAGGAGAAAATTTACGCAATACTTTCAATTGCTCAGAACAAAGGAGCAACAAAGATGCAGATAATGGCCAAAGCTTTCATCAGCCATGAAACTGCCACTGGCTGCCTTGAGAAACTCAAGCAGCAAGGATTGATAGACTACAATGCTGGAACAGGAGTTTACTTGATAACGGAAAAAGGCAGGCAGCGGATAATTGAATATGCAAATGTCTGAGCGTTTCAAAAAGGTTGTCTATGTCTGCACGAGTTGCAATACGATGTTCACTTCACTTTCTGATGTTACTTATCACAAGACCATGACCGGTCATCAGCAATATTCGAAACGGGAATTATGATGCATTATTCTTAAATAAAAGATCGATGGAAATTGCCGTACACTTCAGGGTCAGGCTGCGCATGCCCGCCCGCCAAGGCACATAGGTGTGCGCCCCTGGCCTTCTGTGTTCGTCACAATCATTTACATACAGCATGCCATTCCTTCTCATGGCTTGCCCTGCCCATTTCATTAGGAAACTTCAGACCGCAGTAATGGCATTTCAATCTGGCTTTTGACTGGGCGGATCTCTTTCTCTTGTATGTGCGGGGTTCTTTCTTGCTAGCCGATGAAAGTTCAGATCCAAAGAGAGCTGAATCTGAGAATTTCTCATCTGTTCTCAAGACATCATTATTGATACTATTCCTAGAAATGATGCTATTTTCATATGCATCATTCGTGGTATAATCAGAAGTAAGAATGTTATCTCTTTCTCTAGTAGCATTGAACCTTCCGTTAACACGAGTATCTACCCAATACTTTAGCGTGTAATTCCATTCGTATTTCATGTCATGCATGTATTCTGTCTCTTCAACAATTTTGACGTACTTTTCTTTTTGTTTGGTAACAGCGCGAAAAGAACCTTCAATATCTGTATCTAGGCGAATGGCAAACTCAGAACCGTTGGCATTGGACCAGATTTGGATTTTCTGCAAAGTTTGTTTTTGCCCCTCCGTGAGTATCAACCTAAAGGAAATAGTCCTTGTTCTTTTCAATCTCTGGCAGTATCTTGTTCACGATAATGGAATTGGGTTCCGAACCTACATCAAATGACAGCAAGACGTAGAACTTGTTTTGCCTGCTTGCTATTATTGGAATTGTTGCACGAATGAGTTTCTGGTATATACCAACAGAAAACACCAGCTTGCCTATCTTTTCTTCAAAAGATTCGCGCATTGCAGCCCTCAATACTGTCTGTACGCTGTATCTCTCAGTTTCCCCTTTATCCATCAAAGGAATCAGATTCTTTCTGTATGTAGTTGTAATCAGGTGACCAAGACGATCCGCTATTCCAACAAAGCGTATTGACTGATCTTTTACAAGTACTTTCTGACAAAAGCTGTTGAAATACTCATCATTCATTTCCCTTGATCTTCTCCTTTTGTCGTAGTCTCTTACCAATACGCTTTTCTTTCATTAGCGACTTTCGGTATTCTTGGATTGCAATTCTTGCAGCGTGGCTTATTGAGGCAGCCATGCCAGAATCCTTCATCTGTTTTAGAAACTTGAAATTATCGTCATTTACGGTCAGGTTGATTCTGTGCATTACCCTTATACACATGCATACACACTATCTGTCTATAATAAACATTGTGTGTAACAATGCCTTTATGACACATCCATACACAAGTATACACAGAGCAAGACAGAAAAGAAATGAAGAGACTGCAAATAACTCTTGAGGATGAGCTGTACCAATGGATGACAAAAGAAATCAAGGTATTGAAGTTTGGCAGCTATTCGCATGCGATAAACTATGCATTAAAGCAACTGAAAGAAGCTGACAACAAACAGTAAAATGGATTAGCGGCCTATCTATAATCAATATTCTAAAGCTCTATCTTCTCTGCGCTGTCTGTACACCGCCGCAGGTATCCTACCGCCTTGATGGCCCGGTTGTAAAGGTTCTCTAATTTTGTTTTACAATCAGTCGCTACTTGGATTAAAGATTCAGGATTGATCGATGATCCACCTTTTTCACCTATCCTAAATTGCACATAAAGATTCTTTTCATCATGCCCTGAATGTATCAATGCTTCAACATCTTTGTTGAGATCTTGCTTTGACACAAGAAGGACATTTCCGTATTCGGCAGTTACAGTTTTTTGGATGCCAAACGATAATGCCCTCCGGCTATACGGCATAAGTTCTTTATTTCCTATCGTAAAAGAAATGTCTAGAGTATTTGGCAATCTAGGCAGCAATGGAAAAATGGTTCGTTATATTGTTTCCTAAGCATCAAGTGTCTGATAATTTACTCCATTATCATGGAGTGCTTTGCAGTCATCCTCTGATACAACATAGCGTCTATCTCCCAGATAGCTTATTGGGGAACCCTTGTCAAACAGTACCTGGTATCCTCGGTACTCCTCGGTCTCTGAAGGAAAGATGACTTTACGGTGTTGGCTAGCCATTAGGGTTTTCCTAGATATAATAGCGGCAGTTACAATATAAATATATAGTTTGATTGATAGGCTCGCAGTAAGCACGGTCATATTTATTGCCTTGCACCGTGTCTAATCCTTATCTTGAACTGTTCTAGCATAGTGATCCATGGCTACAAAACCAACAAGCCAGAAAAAGCGCGCAGCCCTGATGGGATTTTTTGCTGCACTTGGAGCGATTGCTGCCTACATAATACCGGCACCAGCGTATGCCCAGACCTCGACATCGACTATGGATATGACGCCGCTGGTATCAGTGATAGTGGCAATCATTCCAGTGTTCATCATGATTGCGCTGCTAGACAAGCTGATGGGAAAATTCAGCAAATAAAGAGGCAAGATGTAGCAATGAACAAGCAACACCAAAAGGCAGCAGCTCTGGCTGTATACGCGCTATTTGCCTTCCTGGCTGTCACATCGCAGATAGCGTATGCACTGCCAAGCCCGATACTTTTCCAGCGAAGCATCCCCTTCTCAGTGTTCAATACAGTGTCTGCCACAGTGTTTACAACAGACAAGGCCATACCTCCTCCATTTGAAATAGACATCATAAACCAGCTAACCTACAACTCGTCAGGAACAAAGGCAGCAGTGGTAAAGTTTCAGGATGCAACCACAGGTTCCATGAACGCGCTAGAGATAAAGACATACAACAACAAGGCAATAGACATCATATGGACTGACAAGACTACTGGATCTTCGACAAAGATAGGAGGAATGACTGCCGAATCACAGCAGAACTTTCCAAAAGAGATAATTGTAGAGAATCAGGGCTCTTCACTTAATATCAAATTGGCTGATGGGACCTCAATCATTGACAGCTTTGTACTACCAAGCAACTTCAAAGTCTTGGCAGTAAGTGCATTTGGAAATGAAGCCGGCGTTGCTTCAGATGGGTTTACCACTGTCTACATCGGCGGGCTTAGTCCAACAAAGATAGTCAGTGTAAACGTAAACATGATGATACCTGCAATCACGGCGATCATTACAGTAGGAATAGTTTTCAGTGTCTTTACCAAACTAAAGAAGAAAATATGACACAAAGCAAGGGCATTCTGTGCCTCCATCATCCTTTTTCTCTTTCTATCTTGTTAATGACAATAATTTGTATAGTTTTATCAGTGGCAATAATTGAAATCCTAGCTATGCCTCATGTTGCGTATGCTCTCAGTAAACCTGTTTTCAATTCCACTAAAGCTTATGATTATCTGGCTGGCAACTACAATTCCACTTATGGCTTAGTTAGGGAAAATGAAAACATTGACAAATACTGGCTGTGGACTGACAACATCCTAGTTAGCCATGTACTGAAAGATTATGATTACGCCAAAGCTACAAACATTACAAGCACGATTAGGCATTACAATCAAGTTTATGACCTAGATTTCAGGCATCCGGTAGGAGCACTATTTGACCAAGTGGCATTTTTCAAGTCAGTGACTGACAAGAACGTTGTAAACAACATCTGGATCTCTGACTCTGATGGCTCTGTAGAGCTAGAATGCAGCGACTATGGAGATATTGCATTTTACAAATCCATCTACTATTACAAGGCCGGCAAAATGGCTGATGCAAAATCCTGCTATGAAAAGGGTGCAAGCATGTTTGATGGCATTGGGATAAGAGACAAGGCGTTTGATGCTGATGGCCAGAAGTACAGCACCTACAAAATAGCACTATGGAAGATTGCCAGCAACATTACCGGATTTGGAGAAACAAAAGACGCTCTAACAATCATTTCCTATATGCAAAATTCTACAACTGGAGGAGTCTATACGCACTACCGCGCTGATATGCAGCCTGATAGCCAGACAAACATTGAAACCACTTCCTTAGCAATATTGGCCTACAAAGGAATGGCATTTTCAAGCAGCGTGGGGGAAAAAGCCACTAATTCTGGCAGCAATTTTTCACTTCCAACACTATTAGTCGGGATATTCATTGTTCTTGGATTTGCAGGAATTCTGCTAAAACGGTTCATATTTAGACATTGAACCGTTCGCCATACTTATCTTGAACTGTTACTAACCTACCTTGTATGCGTGAAAGCGCATACGACGCAAAAACGAAAAAAGTCGCACTAGCTTTTGCAGCTATTGCGCTGATCCTGTCTGCCTCACTTTTTGTCATGCCTGTACAGCAGGCTGCGGCAGTGACAGGACCTACACACACGACCATACAACAAAAGCTGGACTTGGCAAAAGGATTTATTGACAACATTTACAAAAATGCGTACAGTTCTGAAGTAGACACTACAAGCGAAGCAGTACTGGCAGAATATCCTTCAATACCAATCTGGATTGTACATTCTGATGGTAGAAGGATTGCAGCCGGTGAAGATGTCAATGTCAAGCTGGACATAAAGACAAGATACATCGATGCATATAGCGAAACAGGGACAGACACAATACAATACCAAATCAGGTTCAGGACAGTGGATGTTTTTGGCTCAACTTGGGACAAGGTACCCTTGCTATTTGTGACTGTGGACTATGACTATGGAACAAACAGAAACGTAAAGGTGACTGTCAAAAACCAGCAATTTGATTCCAACTCTCAGGTATCGTGGGCTGACGTCTACATCGGATCTACTTATCTTGGTCGGGCAAGCCCCTCAAACGTAAACACAGTGTGGACATACACAAGCTCTGTCAGCTTTGGCAACGACAACTTCTTCAGGTCACATAGGTACATTGAGAGGCATGGCACGCAGCTTGGAATGGAATACTACAACATCTATGATGTCACAAGAGCCACTACACTGGTAAACAGGCTGAGCAATCAAGGATACACGCTACACAAGGACATCTATGCTCCATTGTTTGCCAGCGGAGTAAGCCTGCCAAACAACTACCTGTATGAATCTGGCTCAAGTGGAGTGTACCGCGACTGCTATACCGAGCCGGCAAAGCATGACAGGTCGTATCAGTACCACAGTAAAGTGTGCAGCAGTGTTGATCTCTACATCTACAACTCTGCCAACAATGACTGGCTTGTTCCCATGTTATGGGTTTTGCATCAGCTCAACAAGGGCGTAAGTCCTGATACCGCGGTGTACGATGGGTGGAACTCAAAGACTCCAAGGCAAGTTGCAAGGGCGGCAGAATCGCACTGGATTGCAGACTATGGCATTGCGTCTCCAAGTAGCAGCACAGTTGCAAGCGGAGTCAGGACAGCAGCATTTCTGACGCTAGAGACAGTGTTAGGATACTGGTACGGCGACGCAACTAGCAAGACATATGCAGACAAGGCGGCAAACGCGCTGGTCAATCCGCAGGTAGGAACTACAGGCCAGGTGACAAGGGAAAATGAGGACGGCTCAAGCACGGTCTTTACGAGGCCGCTGTTCAAGGGCTCATTTCTGACAGCCTGGAATGGATTCAACATGGTGGCAAAGAAATCGATATTGCAGCAGATGGCTGACTGGTTTAACCAGCCTGATGAAACGCCGGATGTCAAGCCGTCAAATGCAGAGACTACCATAACCATCTCGCAAGGGCTGCGCGTCTATGACTGCTACACGCATGGGTACAACTGCCTGAACACACCATAAGAGTGATGAAGTAAAGAAGTAATAAGACGCCATCAACTTTTTATTTTTCTATTTTTGATAACATATATGCGCATACGATCAGTTGTAATTATAGGCAGCGTTGCTGCCGTAGCAATTGCAGGATTCTATGCACTGCAATACCTACTATATCTTGCAGCTGCTCCGCCATAGAGAGAAAAAGATAAGAGTTAAAGAGTTGCAATCTTTGGTTTTTTTATTTCTCCGGCAAGCATCAGCTTTCTAACTTCATCCAAGCTCAGAGAAAAGCCCACATGAATGCATTCATCACTTTCACAGGTTGGACATCGAAGCTCGCCATCAATAATGTTTACTTCAATTATCTGCTTCTTTTTGCTGTCAAAGATTCCGACCTTGTTATCATAGAACCCAAATTTCGAGAGCCGGGGCATCTTTTTGCTCCATTCTTTGTGAAGATGTATTAGATACTCCAAGAAGATATTGAGACCCACATCTACCTTTGAAGATGTCGAAAGCTTTTGTCGCTCCTGCATTATCTCTTCAAAGACTTTTTCGCTTACAGTTAGTGACTTTTGACCGGTTCTTGGCATACGAACATAGATGAACAGTGCATAATATTTAAATTGAACGGTTACTATAATGGAGACTATTATAGGTTTTTTGCCAGTTTACGGAATAATATTGAACGGTTACTAAGATTAGAAGTACACGGTTACCTTATATACAAGCGAACTGCTATTACTATTGGCGATGAACTGTGCCTAGATACAACCAAAAGTCGGTTACTGTATCGATAAGCTTGAAGAACAAGATCAGGGATTACATGAAGGATTATGGCTTTCACAGCCAGCCGCAAGCCATAGAAGACGCGATAGAATTGGCAAAGACAGCACGCGATGCTGCAAAGAAAAAGGAGGCCGCGGTTAACTGATGACTCTATCAAATGCGATGCCGGAAAATAATAGTGTTCAAAAATTTGATAGCCAAAAGGTTGAGAGAAAGAAGAGCCGCCTTCGTGTCAAGGGCATCAAGGTCAAGGATAAGGAAAAGATCAAAGAAGCAATCATGATCAGCATCCAAAAAGGCAACTATACAACGAGAGAAATCGGACTCGATGTCGGCAAGGACTATTCCACAATATCACGGTACTTGTCAGAAATGGAAGGGGATTCAAAGTGGAGAGTAAAGCGCGACGCTAATGGCAATATAGTCATGTCTTTGCAGCAGCAAATTGCCCAAGAATATGCAAGGCTGCAGAATGAAAAGTTCAGCCAACTTCCATCAATTCAGAAATGGATTACATACTTGAAATCTGGCAAGACTCCAGCAAATCGCATTCAGTATATGGTAAATGTCATCCATTCTATTTCTGACCAGCTAAAGATCATGCCTGAAACATTGGTCAGCTATGGCGTTCCAATTGACACTGCAAAGCGAAAGGAAATAGCAATAGAATACTGGCAGAACTTCCTTGCTTGGTTCAACACCGCATATCCTCAGATGCAAAGAACGAACACAATCAATTCATACCGTAGTTTCTTGTCTTCTCACAGCATCAACTTTGCACATGGCGAAGGCAAGCGCTACGGCTTGTCAACAACGTCTGAAAGATTGGGAGAATACAAAGACATCCTGCTCACACCTGATCAGATAGAGAAAGTGAACAAACGGCTTGAAAACGAAAATGACTGGCAAGCTTGGAGCTTTATGAATATAGACTTGCATACCGGCGCACGGGCTTTTGCAATGGCTTCAATGAGCTGGGACCGGATTGCCATGTCTCCTTCATTTCGAGTAGAGCAGTTTGAGCCCAAGATAAAGAGGGGCTCGTGGTACCTCTCAAAAGAGGGCAAGTGGTGGGTGAAGTACCCAACTGAAGAATGCAGGGCTATTGTAGAGATTGCCCATGACAGATTGCGATCAAAGGAAAGAAGGTTTGTGTTCTTTGAAGATGCTAAAAGTGACAAGGCAAACTGCCTGCAAGTCAGCTATTTTATGAGCAAGATGGCAGCGAGGTTCAAACAAGTATTTTCCGAGCTTGACAAAAGCAGCTGGCTAAATGAAAAGACAAAGATCTACGCATTAGGAGATGGGCTGTATTTTAACGGACATCCTCTTCACCTGTTTCGCCATACGATGGCTCAGTATTATTTGGCTGCAACAAACTGGTCACTTGCTTATGTGGCAAGCTTGGGCGGATGGGAAAATACTGAAGTTTTGAACAAGTGCTATGGTGGAATACCTGAACATATCAAGGCGCAGATAGCAAAATCAGTTCACGTTAAATTTGATACAATGTCTCTGAATAGCACAACTATCAGCGGGCTGTCGGCCATGCCCGCTAACAATTATTCCTAAAAAATCATTCTGTATTACTCTTTTTTGATGCAAGAATGCCAAAAGCAAATCCTGCGTGTAAACATTCATCACTCTTGCAGCTTAAACATTGCAAACTACCCTCGCTTCCGGTCATTCTTACTTCCACTATCTTCTGTTCCTTAATGTCAAAAATCATGATCTTGCTATCGTATATTCCCACTATTGATAATCTAAGCGTCAACTCTTTGTTCATCCAAAAAAGTGCGAAGGCATTTTGCCGTTAATTCCACGTCTTTTCCATGCATTTCATCTCAAAAGTCTTCATCAATTTTCTGCATTTTTCCAGCTTTTCTTCAATCCTTGCATATAGACCTTTTGTCGAGGGATACTTCTCTATTAACTTGGTTTTCCATTTCTCAAGCTTGCGCAAGTCATTGCCAAGCTCCTCCATTTCATAGAACTCGAATTCTTGTTCCTTGAGCTCTTTTGAAATATCCTGTACGAACTCATCGCACTCCTCCAAGAACTCTTTGACTTCATTTTCCATCTTGATCTTTATTATTTCCTCGATTGCGCGTTTGTCTTCAGGTGAATAGGATTCAGCAGTAAATATCCATGCTTTTCCTCCCTTCTCTTCTATGAGATTGGCCAAGCCCTCGGCCTTCACCCTTGCCTCCTTTCCGTCAATCAAGGCAAAGACTGATCGAATAATTGGGGTGACACCCAGCTCATTAACACGCCTCCATACAAGGACGCGGTCCTTTGCCTTCATTCCAGAAAGCTTTGCTACAACCAATAAAACTGACATATTGTTCAACTTGTTGACTTTAGGGCAGCTCATATCGTTATCTGTGATCGCGTTAGTCAAAGTCAAACATATCACGCCAAGACCTCTTCCTCTTTTGTTCGTATTCTCCGCGATATTCACTGTCGCCATACCTTCCAAAGGACCCTGTTGATCGCTCGATTATCTTGTCAAGCTCTCC
>JAJPHX010000035.1 GCA_021325075.1 Nitrososphaeraceae archaeon
ACACCTGTAAACAAGCTCTCAAAGGTGGCCCATGTTGCTGCGTTTGCAAACGCCCTGTGGGCTCTGACCGTCCTCCTTGGCGTTGCAGCCGACCTCGTATTTGCAAAGCACGGAGGAGGCGACTACATCGTTGCAGGCATGCTTCTGGCAGTTGGACTCAGGATCGGGATTTTTACCTCTGTGTTTGGAGCCAGTACGGGCAGGGCAGTAGGAGTGTCGTTTATCCAGCCGCTTGTCTTTCTCTTTGCATTTCTGACCACGTCGTCTTATGGCATAATTTTCAGCCCCGCCGGCCTTGCATTTGGGTTTGCTCTCGTGGGCCTTGGCATAGTATGGACGATAATCGCAGACAGGGCAGGAAGACCGAACATCAAGAGCACGTTTGGCCTGCTTCAGGCATTCATTTCAGCCTGGACAGAACACAAGGTTGACAAGCTCGAAGAATTCACGGAAGCAAAGGCGCACGACGACATCGTCTCCACAAAAATAATTCGGCTCAACACCAGCGGCGGTCAGGCGGCCATAGTCCTGCCAGACGTTCACCCAGGACCGTTCAGTACAGTTGGCGGAAGCAACCTCCCCTACGTGCTGTACGAGGCATTTTCCAAGAGTGCGCTTGTCATGCACAGTGTGTCTGATCATTCCCTCAACATCCCGTCCAAGCGGCAGGTGGACAAGTATGTTGCAGAGCTTGGCAGGGCCAAACTCGTGGAAAAGGGTAACACCTGCAGCACACCTGTCCAGGTGAAGACAAACAATGCCGTGGCTACAGGGATTGCTTTTGGAAACACTGCTGTAGTAATGCTGTCGCTTGCCCCGTCAGGCATGGAGGACGTCCCGCAGGGTGTGCGCACCGAGCTAGAGTCGCACGGGGCGATTCTTGGATTTTCTGACGTTTTAGTAGTCGATTGCCATAACGCAATGGGCAAGCATCTTAGCGACCCGGACAGGGCGGACCTTGCCGCATCTGCAAAGCAATGCCTAGAGCAATTGAAAGGGCAGCCCCAGAGTGAATTCACGATAGGCTTTGCCAGCCTCGATGATGTTTCCCAGAAGCCGGACCCGGCAGGCGAGCTCGGGCAGGCAGGGCTTGCAGTGATGGTCATTGGCAGCGGCGGCCAGAACTATGCCATAGGCTGGGCTGACTCTAACAACATGGATAATAAACTGCGCGACGCCATTGTTTCCAAGATAGATGAGGGCGTCAGCATGCTCGAGGTATGCACCTCCGATACGCACTCTACCTCGGGCAAGAGGACAAGAGAGGGGTACTTTGCGCTTGGAACCACGAGCAACCATGAAGATATTGCCGCCGCGTACCAGCAGATGTGCCGCAAAGCCGCAGAGCGCGCCAGCAAATCTAATTTTGAGTTTGCTTTTTCACAATCAACCATCAAGGTGATGGGCAACAAGCAGTTCGAGGATTACTCTGGCGCCCTTGACAAATCGATGACCATAACAAAGACTTTTCTTGCAATCACTGTCGCGACGTACATCGCGATGCTTGTCATGTCCTAGCTATTGCATAGATTTCCGGCAAAAAGCCCTTTACGTCCATGACAAACGACCTGAACCGGAATATTGGCACTACCGGGATTCCGCTTACAAACCTGACAGACTCGGCGTGCAGTGTCAGCATCACTGGCACGGCCTGTGATATTTTTTTGTCACTCTGGATCAGGCGCTTCGCCCTTGCGGCCTGCTTGCGCGAATGATCCGATATTGACGACAGGTTGTTTCTCTCCCAGTGCTTGCAGTCGATTACAAGGGCAAACCCGGAGCTGACTCCGACTACATCGATCTCCATTCTTGGCTTTGTGAACCGCACATTGGTCTGCGTCTTGTAGCCAAAGGACGTGAGCACCTGCGATGCCAGCTTCTCAAAGTCCTTCCAAGAAAGCTGTTTTGACACCTGTTCCACGTCGCATCCCAGTTGCAGAGCAAGGGCGGCAGCTTCAAGCCTGTCAGTGTCTGCAAAGACCACTGCTTGTTTTGAAATGCTGCCGATGCCGTTGTATGTCAGAAAATCAATAACGCCTTTTGCAACAGACCTGCTTGCTATCCCTGATGCTGCTTGGAACTTGGCAATTGTGGTCTTTGGCTCTATGGCGGCAAGGGCTCTGACAAGCAGTTCATGGTGCATGTGCAACGCATGCTTCACACCTGCAGATATTTAAGCCCAGCAAGTAAAAATAAAGCGACCTACATTTTTTGCAGCGTGTCAGACTGGAGAGACCTTGCGATAGTGCTCTGCCTTGTGCTGGTATTGCTGGGCGCGGTCGCGCTTGGCTCTGCTGCGCAGACTTTTACCGTAATCAAAGGCAAGGTGCTTGAAAAAGGGACTGCGGTACAAAACTTTGGCAGCAGGCCGGTTCCGACGCAGACAATTTCAGTGCTGATTGAAAACAACGACAGAGTCTTTCGCATAGAGCGCGGAAGTGTAGTAAAGTACGCCATCTCTGACGGCGATGCAGGGCGCGTAGAGATCGGGTCCGAGGTCAAACTTTTGATTTCGTCCTACAACAGCAAAGCAAGGCTGATCAGCATCGCCGGAACAAGCCCGATCTAGAGCTTGCCCACCTTGGCTTTGAGAAACTCGAGTGCCTTGCTGGCGCCGCTCTCTTTGACAAGCTGTCTCGCGTCTTCAGGGGTGTCGATGTCTGACATTAATTTCTTCGAGAAAAAGAGTTTCACAGGGATGCTGAGCTCCCTGGCAGTCTTGATGTGAGTTTTGTAGCTGTCGCTGTCATAGTAAGTCTTTAACACT
>JAJPHX010000172.1 GCA_021325075.1 Nitrososphaeraceae archaeon
ATCAAGTCATGGGATATCTGCTCCAGCTGCCCTATGCCCATCAGCACGACTATGGTGTCAACGGCGCCGGCCAGCCTGTCCCACTTTATCACCAGCTCGTCTTTTTCCGCACCCTCATGTCCTGTCACTATAGCGACTGATGAAGAATGCCGCCTGTGGGTCAACGGTATGCCGGCATAAGCCGGCGATGCTATTGCCGAGGTTATGCCAGGCACTATCTCGAACTCGATGCCGCGCTCGATGAGGTATTCTGCTTCTTCTGCACCCCGCCCAAAGATAAACGGGTCTCCGCCTTTTAGGCGCAGGACGCTCTTGCCTTTTTTCGCGTACTTGGCCATCAGCTTATTGGTGTAATCCTGATGCGTTGTAGGGTCGCCAACTCTCCTGCCGACATAGACCTTTTCTGCGCCTTCCGGGATCCGGTCAATTATCTCCTTCCCAACAAGCCTATCATACAGCACGACGTCGCAGGATTTCAAAAGATCCATTGCGCGAAGTGTAATCAGCTTCGGGTCGCCAGGGCCGGCGCCACAGATAAAGACCTTGCCATTCTTTTTCATAGTCTGTTATTCCACTCCTCTACAGCCCTTCGCCAGCCTTCTGCCATCTCCATCGCCCCCTCCTTTACCAGCATGTCAGCGACCTTGGTTCCGAGTTTTTCCGGGCTGGCCGCGCTGCCTATTTTTTTTACCTTGATGTTCTGCTCGCCGTCTGCTGAAAAGACGCTTGCGTACAGGGTCATCTTGTCCTTGTTGGTCACCGCCACTGCGCCAAGTGGGAACCTGCACCCTCCTTCAACTTTTTTTATCAGCGCGCGCTCTGCCATGACTTCTGCCCGGGAGCGCGAATCTTCTATCTGCCTGAGCATGTCAATTAAAGATTTATCGTCTTTTCTGCACACAATGGCTATCGCGCCTTGCCCCGGCGCAGGGACAAATTCTCGGACGCCAAAGCGCTCCACGATAACATCCTTCATGCCTATTCTTGTCAGCCCGGCCTCCGCCAGCACCACCGCGTCATATTCGCCGCTGATGACCTTTTTGACCCGCGTTTCAACGTTTCCGCGGATAGGCTTGACGTTCAGGTCTGGCCTGAGCTTCATTAGCTGCACCGCGCGCCTGAGGCTGCTTGTCCCTACTTTAGAGCCGGACGCGAGCTCTTCCAGCTTCCTGCCCTTGTCATTGACCAGCACGTCGTTTGGACTGGCCCTCTTTGGGATGCACGCCACTACAAGGTCATCAGACAGGTCAGATGGTATGTCCTTGAGGCTATGCACTGCAAAGTCGACCTGCCCCTTTTTCACAGCCTCATTCACCTCTTTTTCAAATATGCCTTTTTCATCCATTGTGAAGAGCGGACGCTTGTCGACATCGCCCTTGGTGCTTATCGTGACTACTTCAAAGCGCACCGACGGGTTAGCCTTGCGGAGAGCCGCAAGCGCAATCTCTGTCTGCGCTATCGCGAGTCTGCTTCCCCTGGTGCCGACCCGAATTGCCTTCATTTCTTTACCCTTCGAAATGCTTCGCCGTATGCTTCTATCGTCTTGTCGGCGTCGTCTTCATTGTGCGCGTATGAAACAAAGCAAGTCTCAAATTGTGATGGTGGTATGAAGATGTCCCGCTTCAATAGCTCATCGAACAGCTTGCGGAACATTACCGCGTTTGCCTTCTTGGCGCTTGCTTCGTCCTTTACCTTATCAGAAGTGAAAAACAGCTGGAACATCGATCCTATCGAGTTTACGGTGCAGTCAAGCTGGTCCCTTGACAGCATGTCTCTTATGCCACCGACAATCTCGTCACAGGTTCTTGCCATCTTGGGGTAGATAGAGTTCTTGCCCTCAACCAGCACCTCAAGAGTTGCAATGCCCGCGGCTACCGACACTGGGTTGCCTGCAAACGTGCTTGCCTGGTATACTGGGCCGGCCGGGGCAAGCTTTTGCATTATTTCCTTTTTGCCTGCTATTGCGGCTATCGGAAAGCCGTTTCCAAGCGCCTTTGCAAACGTCGCCAAATCAGGCTTGATGCCAAAGAATTCGCTTGCGCCGCCAAGTTCCAGGCGAAAGCCTGTCACTACTTCGTCAAATATCAGCATGACGTCGTTTTGCTCGGTCATCTTTCTCACTTCGTTGAGGTATCCCTTTTCCGGCAGCACGAGGCCGATGTTTGCAAGCACCGGCTCAATGATGACGCAGCAAGCATCACGGTTCTTTTCAATCGCTCGCTCTAGTGCAGCAGGATCATTATATGGCACGACCGCCGTGTGTGATGACGCCTCTTCAAGCACGCCTTCCGAAGCCGGAAGACTGGCGGCTCCGGAGCCGGCCTTGGCCAAAACGTAGTCGTGTGCGCCGTGGTACCCTCCTTCAAATTTTATCACGTCTTTTTTCTTTGTAAAAGCGCGGGCGAGCCTGATCGCGTGCATCGTGGCTTCCGAGCCGGTATTGACAAGTCGGGCCATCTCGGCACAAGGCACTGCTTTGCATATCATCTCTGCAAGTTTTATTTCCCGTTCTGTTGGGACGCAAAAGAGAGTGCCATTGTCAAGCTGCGACTTGACCACGTCGATGACAGATGAATAGCCGTGCCCGAGGACCATAGCGCCATAGCCCATGCAAAAGTCAAGGTAGGTCTTGTTGTCGGCAGTGATCAGCTTGCTCCCCCTTGCAGAGGCGGCAAAGAAAGGAAAAGGATCGTAATATCGCACGGGGCTGTTCACGCCGCCGGGCAAGACCTTTTTCGCCCTGTTGAAGAGCTGCTCAGACTTGACCAAGTATGGTAGAACTCCCTAACCGAGTATAATAATTGTAATGCTAATTAGTGGCGACTGCAGAAAAGAGAGCGTTGCCGGCGTTTTCAAGTATGATGGACGATCTTCAGTCCAACATTGAGCGCAACCGCGACCTGCTTGCGGCCGCGCTAAAAAGGAGCCCGAATCTGGCCTACCAGAAGGTAAACGAGCTTGCGATTTTTGTCGGCTCGCGCTACGGAGTTGACCTGCAGCTCCACTTCCCCATTCCCGGCAAGATTATGGAGCTTGGCGCATATGGCACGGAAAACGTCGGAATAGTTGTCGACAAATTTCGAAAGACATTCCCAGTGCCAAGGGAGACAGTGAAGCAAAAGGCGATCGAGCTTATTGGCAACGAAGCCAAGCCGCAGGACGCCTACATGTATGAGGGCAAGGAGGGCGTCAAGGTGATCATGCTAGAAGGCAGGATCGAGGTTCTGCCCGGCTCGGTGCATTTCTGGTGCAAAGTAGATGAAAAAATCAAGTCTTATGGTGACTGGCTGGTGCAGAATGTGTACTTGTCAAACAAGAAGGCTTGAATCTTAACATCGGGTGATTATAAGAGACTGGCGGATGATATGCCTGACATTTTGATAAGCTCGTACTTGTATTGCAGGTTATCTGCTGCATCGTACACCTCTGCCTTGACTGGCAGCGGCATGTCCCTTACGACCCAGATCTTGCTTGTCTTGTCCAGCAACTTGTAGCTCAGCACAAATGAGTCAAAAGATCCTGCCTGTGTCTGTACAGTTTCTTCCCCCGTGACCCTGACCGTGATCGACGACGAGGCCACAAATATTGTGTCCCACGGCGCCCCGACAACGAGGTATTTTGGCGTGGTATTGTCATTGTAGTCCATGTCACGCACCGCAAGAATTGACGACTGCACAGGTTCGAAGTACAGCCTTGAAGAGTTGTCCAGCTGCCCCTCTTTAGTCAGCTGCTTTGACAGCGTGATTGTTTTCTCTATGGCCTGCCCTGTGCCATTGGTAATTGCTAGCCTGACATCCCAGTTACTTCCAGTATCTCTAAAGCTCATCGACACCCGCGCAGATTCTAGCGAGCTGTGCTCTGCTTTTGCAGTCAGCGCGTAATCAAGAGTAGTCCCGTTTTGTATATTGTTGCCCACCTGCCAAATGTCCTTGGCTGTTGGCGGGTGCAGGAATGATTGACCTGAGCCGGCAAACCCACCGCCGGCCGCAATTATGGCCACGCTTACCCCTACGCCCAGTGCAGCAAGCAGGCCGGTCAGTACAGCTACGCGCCCCTTTGGAGACACTATTTTGAATTGGCTCCAGTGGCTTATTTAAATATAGATTTTGTCACTTTTCGGTCTCGGGCATCACATACTCGCCGATCTGGTTGTATATCTTTAGAAAGCGGTTGCCTTTGTCAGTTGTCTTGTAGACTTGGTCGCCTTCGACGTATTCAAGCAGGCCGTTTTCGATTAAAACCGTCAGATATTCCTTGAGCTGTGCGTAGGACAGGAATGCTTTGTACATTATCTTGGTCTTGGTGACGCCACCATTTGCAGCTTCTAGAATCTGGGCAGTTATGTCAGTTCTGCTCCTATATTTCATGTTGTTGAATTTGTATTAACATCCATAAAAGCATCTGGAAAGAATCTATCAGGAGATTTTTCTCAGAAGCAAAAGAAAAAGGATTAGGCGGGACTTGTCTTTGCGTCTCCCGCAGCCGGCTTTCTGCTGACAGTATCCCTCATAGTCTGCGCAGCCTCGCGTGCCGCGTTGGTTGTTTCCTCTGCCGCACTTATCGTCTCGTTTATGACTCCGCGCTGCTTCAGCTCGGTCGCAACCTCGTTTATCTCTCTGGCGCTGTCACGGGCGGCCATCGCGGCTTCGCGCACGGCATCTGTAAGCTCCTCTATCGCGCCGCTCTTCCTGATGACTCTGACGGACTCTCTCATTTTGGCAGACTCTTCTCTTATCCTTCTTGCAATATTCTTGATCGCCTCGGCAGTTTGCTCCGGTGTCATCTCCCTTATGCTGCTGGCCGTAGAAGTGTTACTTGTATTCTTGTTAGTGGCAGACATGCAATGTATATGATGTCATCCTATAAAAGAAGAACCATCTACTTTTTCTCTTCTGTGAATATACTCCTTGTTTCCCGTATGGCTTCTTCTGTGTCGCGAATCACGCCTTCTTTCTTTGAAGATGCCACAGTAAGTTTCACCTCTTCCACCAAGCCAGAGATCGAACGAAGCATTTCCTTGATTGCGTCTACCACTTCACCCACGTTCTTGCCGTCGCCCATGGAGCTCATGGTTCCTTTGGCCGACTTCATGAGGTCCTTGGCCTCTTCAAATACGCCCGTGCTCTTTAGCTCCGCCGTGATCTTTTCCAGCCGGGCGCTCGTGTTTTCAAATGATTCAGTCATCTTGCGGATGTTTTCGATGTTCTTGACCATCTCGGGATCTTTGAGAGACTCTATTATCTCACGCGCTATCGTGGCAGTGTCCTTTATCTTTTCAAGTGATTGCTGTACGTCCGGCGATCCGAGTTCCCTGATGATTTCGACCGCGTCAGACGCAGTCTCCTTTATGTCCCTGAGCTTCTCTGCCATTCATAGTAATAACGCCTTCTTGGTTAATTGCAAAGTGGTACAAGTTTCCGGTGCCTATCTTCTAGGTCAATCTTCATCTGCCCATTTTTACAATCTTGTCCCACAGCTTTGGAGGGACAGGCATTACAGATAGCCGCGAAATTCGCACGAGCTCCCAGGCAGCAAACTCGGGATCGTTCTTTATTGCATCAAGCGTGACTGGCTTGGCAAGCCTGTCTAAGGGTCTGACATCGACTACTACAAGCGACTTGTCCTTTGGGTCTGGGCGCGGGTCGGTCGTTATTTCCATGATGCCGACGACCTGCTTTTCATCGCCTGTATGGTAAAAGAACGCCCTGTCGCGCCTCTTTACGCTTCGAAGGTGCTTCAGCGCAAGGTTGTTTGACACGCCATCCCACATGGTCTTGCCATCAGACTCTAACTTAGAATAGTTGTAGCTTGAAGGCTCTTGCTTGAACAGCCAGTATGCCATGTATCAGGTAAGCAATACCTGTAATTTATACGACGTCGGCAGTTTGTAATGTCAGCTACCGGTACCTCTTTCTGAGCTGCCTGGCAAAACTTTTCAGCATTGACCACCTGATCAGGAACTTGGATGCAACAACTGCGCTCACTATGACGGCCCAGACCCATACAGGCGGACTTTCCACTCTCTTTCCAAGGACATCAAAAGGATTTATGCCCTTCCATTTCTGCTCCGATATTGCCACGTCAAATGTGTCTTTGCTGGCCGGCCTCTTTTCCTCGATGAGGTTCGTAGCCCTCCTTTTCATAGATTACCGGCGCAGAAATACTATAAAGCAGTGGGTTGCAAATGATCAGTTTTATTACGATGTACGACCTTAACGAATCTATGAGAGCAGCAATAGCCAAACCGGTGATCAAGAGGAATTTTGGATACATTGTAAGAAAGGGCAGAGGTTACTCACTTGAAGAGCTGAAGGAAGCCGGGCTTGACAAGAATGTCGCCCGGAATAATGGCGTGTCGGTGGACGTATGGAGAAAGACAAAACTCGCGGAAAATGTAGAGCAGCTAAAGCCGGTTGCAAAAACAATTAGCCAGCTGCCAAAAGGCGAAAAGCAGCCCAAGCCCGCCAAAAAGGCAGGCAAAAAGACAAAAAAGAAGGACAAATCCTAGACAGCGCGTAGATGTCTTTTGTCCCCAGAATAGACAAGCTCGCAGGCATAGAGTGCTACTGTACAAGCTTCAAGGGGACTGGTGGATCGATAAAGCAGGGAAGCGAAGGGTTCAGGGTATCCGAGCTGGTGGACGAATCGCTTGCAGACAACGTTTCACAGTCGTACGACGAGCGGCACCGCTATCCGCTATACATTCTTGAAAAAAAAGACATCGACTCGAACCACGCCCTGATCGAGATCGAACGCGAACTCCGCGTCCGGCTCCGAGTCATGGGAATCAAGGACGCCAAGGCCACTACAAAACAGTATGCAGGCATGGAAAGGGCGGCGAAAAATCCGCCGGCAGAGATGAAAAGCAGGCACACGCATCTTGTACTAAGGGGGTTTACAAAGAGACCACTTGGAAAGGAGTTTCTGGCCGGCAACAAATTTGAGATAACCATCTATAGCGCCAAGTCGACTGACCTGTCTGGCTTTGTGCCGCAGATCGACAGCATCGGCAACTTTTACGGGCTGCAGAGGTTTGGAAGCGAAAGGCTGGTGACGCATCTTGTCGGAAAAGAAATCATAAAGAGGAATTTCGGACGGGCGGTGGAGCTATTGCTGTCCTACACCACAGAATATGATACTCCAATGAGCAAGGAGATAAGAAACAAGTGCGCCGACCCAGAAAACTACCGACAGTTGCTAAAGATTCTGCCAAGGGGCATGGACATCGAGCGGCAGGTGATGGCCGCGCTTGCCGCCGGCAAGGACCCAATAGCCGCGCTCCGCGCAGTCCCGATCAATATCCGAAGGCTGTTTGTCCAGGCCTACCAAGCTTTTATCTTCAACAAGTGCCTGAGCGTGGCGATTCTGGGTGGCGAAAACCTGCTAGAGCCCAAGGCCGGCGACCTGTGCTTTGAAATGGAAGGGCCGGCGACCTTTGGCAGGATAATCAGATTCGACCCTGTCGCAAAAGCGAAAACGATACCGGCCATCAGGATGGCAGGGTACACCCTCCAACCCGGTAAGGGCAGGTTTGAGAACATCACCAAGACAATACTGCAGGAAGAAGGCGTACAAGCCAAGGACTTTAACATAAAGGAGATGCAGGAGCTGAGCCACCAGGGAGGCTTTAGGCAGGCGCTGCTATGGTGCATGGACTTTTCGCACCAGCAGGACCCCCTGACAGTATCGTTCAAGCTGCCAAAGGGATCGTATGCGACAACTCTGTTGCGTGAGCTTGTCAAGCCCGAAGACCCGATCAGAAGTGGGTTTTAGAAACACAATATATAGCGCCCTAGCGTGATGTATGCAAGATGCTTGGCGGCAGAGACCTGCGTGAAACCATCCAAAAGACGTTTGACAACCTCTACGATGACCTGAATGTCAAGATAGACAAGAAGAACAGCGACAAGATTCACGCAATTGAAGCTTCAAGCTGCACAAGGCTTGCCTACTATGAACGCAGAGACCCGTTACCGCCAGACAACACTTCAAAGATCTCGATTCTCCTGAGCAACGGCATGCGGCATTCCCTGAGTAACCTGCATGGCGAATACAAGGCCGAGAACCTGACTATTGAAGCCGACGCGGACATGATAATAGCTGACGAATTTGTCGTGAGGTTTGAGATAGTCCCGGCCCTGCCGCAGATCCCACACCCGCGCCACCTGCTATACCTTAACGCGTGTCTGTTTGCGTTCAAGAAGGACGAGGGCTTTTTGATCTACATGACTGCAGAAGGCAAGACAGTCGAGTTTTCCGTAAGCAAGAACAACAGGATGTTTGAGGAGATCATCAGAAGGGCAAGAGTGCTCAGCACCCTTTTGAAAGACAACAAGACGCCGATAGTAGAGCCAAGCGACCTATGCCTGAGCTGCAAGTATTTCGAGCGCTGCTATGCAAGGGAGAAAGGAAAGGACGACGGGACGAGCGACATTCTTGCAGAACTGTTTGGCAAGCGCAAAAAGTAAGATAATAAAATAAGAGAGGGGTCGCGTTTGGTCACTCGTGGCTGGCGGCTTCGTGTCCACCAGACGGCGTCCATCCGGAGCTGTACCTTTTTGCCCTCGACCCAAAGACTATAGCTACCAGGAATGCGAATATTCCTGCCGTTACTGCGAACATGAACATTGAATCGGCCATTTCAATCTCGATGTTTGGCTGAAACTTAATATCCTTATCGGATGGTGATGTTTCCTGCTATGATATTATCATAAAATGTCATGGGAATGTCAGGGCAAAGTCCTTGTCGCCGTAGTTTGTCTGGAAATTGGACCCTATAAGCCTGAGGGCATAGTGACCTTCAACCGTGTACTTTGCAGTTCCATTGACCACGCTATCCCAGGTGTTGGCAGTCAGGTTGTTTCTCACAAACACCGGAGGGGTTTGCTCCTTTAGTATAACAGTGCTACCGGGCACGATCGTGTACGTGTCAGGCTGACCACTCAAAAAGCCTTCAGGGGACACGCCGATGTCCCCGGATACCACCTTGAACTGCCCCACTTTCAAGGTATAACTTATTGTTTCAAGTGTTAGAGTGCTCTTGTTTGGGTTGAAGGCGCTGAAAACTACCTGAACTTGCGCGTTCTTGTCATCTTGTTTTTTGACAATGACGTCTTTGACAGAGAGTTGCATGTCAGGTGCCGTCTGATTCTGAGCAGAGTTCTGGTTATCTTGTACGCCAGGAAGTTTGAAATTTCCCTGCCCGAATATGAAAAATATCGCTATTGCAACCACGGCGATCCCGCCGCCGGCTGCATAAACGGCTTTTGTATTCACGATTGCCTTTTCTGGCACCCGTCCACGCTTTAAAGCTGTCGCTTGATGCAAATGCTTATACTTTGCCGCCGCAGGATTTGCTGCCAGTGCAGTACCACAAGGCGGCGCACATTGGAAAGGAAAGGGCTGCAAAGGCGCAGATGAAGTTGTTTGACTACACCGGCTTTGCGATGCTTACCTACACGATCAAGCAAGGCAAGGCGGGGTTTGAGCCTGTGGGCGAAGAGGAGCTGGCCGGCAAGATGACGCGTGGCAGCGAAGCGATGCTGTTTATCTGTGATGGCGAAGGCTACGCCAAGGCCCAATCAAGGCCGTTGCCGATAGAGCAGGGAGAGGAAATTTTCAAAAAGATGCTTGCAGACATGCCGGAATTTACCGGCGAGATCAAGACCGTAACCTAGACTACTATCTTGGTCCCGGTGATCTTGTTTGCAATCGCGTTTTTGATGTTTGCCGGCTCTGACCTCAGCACCACAGTTGGGATCTTGCTTCGCTCTATCACTTTTAGCGCGACAATGTCCATCAAATCGTAGGCTCCGGCTGCAGAATTCTCCGATCCCAGTATCTCTAGGCACTTCTTGACAGTCACCTCTCTGAACATCTCGGCATTTTTGTTCTTATTCGGATCAGAATCATAGATGCCGTCAACGTCTGTTGCGTTTAGGAACCTGCTGGCCTTGACTTTTTCAGCAATCAACGCGGCAGTGGCGTTTGTGCTCTGCCCCGGATGCAGTCCGCCAGTCACGACAACCTTGCCGCTTGATGTGGCCTTTGACACCTGCTCCAGATCCTCTGGAACCGCAGGGTACGCGTGATCGCCAAGCGCGGCTATCAGAAGCCTTGCGTTCAGCCTAGAGACTTCGATGCCCAGAATGTCAAGGCTTGCCTCGTCAGAGCCAAGCTCTCGAGCAATGCCGATGTAGTGGCGCGCAATCTTGCCACCGCCGGCCACAACCACCGGCTGAACTTTATCATTTATTTCGCCAAGCATGGCGGCGTATCTTTTCAGCTCGCCTGCAGTGTTGTCGCTGAACACCCTGCCAGACAGCTTGATCACAACCCGTTCCCTAGTGTCCATGAACCTTGCTCCCCATGTACAGGGTCTCTTGATCTCCTAGCACCTTTTTAACGGATCGCTCGACCCTCTCACGGTTCTCTGCAGTGGTGTAGACCCGGAGCATGTCAAAGAACCCGGATATCGAGTCTACCAGCGGTATGTCGGACACCGGCATTTCATAAACGCGATCCTTGTCCACCACAAGGACAGAATACATCTCTTCCTTGCTTGGGGTAAGCGGCATCGATGCTGCGCGCGAAGCATCCACAAAGACGTAGTCACTTTCAACTCCTGCAGCGTCTGCTATTCGCAGTGCAAGCGCATGCAGCGCCTTTCTGTCGATCTTGAACTTGCGCTTGTGCAGCACTTTTTCATAGACTGCCTTTAGCAAGCGCCTGTCGCGGTAGTCGCAAGCAAGCTTGGCCGCAAATGCAAATTTTCCATCTAGCGCGCAGAGGCGGTCAAGTGTCGCCTCGTCTGTTAAACGGAAGTAGTTGCCAAGCGAAGTGTCCGTCAGGCCAAGCGCCTCGTCTGCAGCAATCATGGAATATAGAAGCATGACTTCAGCCGAGCGCACGGTCTTGTGGAAATACACAGCCTTGAACATTTCATAGCGCGATATCAGCATCGACTCTAGCGAATTAAGCGCAGACCGATTTATCGCAAGCCTGTTCTTGGATACTTCAAGGGAGCTCACAATTCTGTGGTAGTGCACCTTGGCGTACTCGGCTCCAGTAAAGAACCCGTCGCGAGGCAGATAATCCATGATGTCAACCGAAAGCCCGCCGGAAATGATCTCGTTTAGAAAGTTAACCTTTGACTGGGCAAAAGACATCCGGCATATCTGGTCAGGGCTGTGGCCATGCCTGCCCAAGATATCGGCAATTTCGCTCTGCATGATTATCTTTTTGCCCATTTCTTCGTGCGTTGTCTTGCATCGGTATTCCAAGACCTCTTCAAACAAGTGAGAAAACGGTCCATGCCCGATGTCGTGTAGGAGGGCGGCAAGTCTCAGGTCCTGCACTATTTCGGCATGGTCGATGTATCCCTTGTCAAGTAGCGATTCGCCGGCAAGACCTGCTATGTGCATGGCGCCAAGCGAGTGCTCAAAGCGTGAATGTTGCGCGCTCGGGTAAACCAGATGGGCGCCGGCCAGCTGCCTTATCCGGCGTAGGCGCTGAAATGCAGGGCTATCAATTACGTCTTTTTCGACCTGCGAAAACCGGATGTACTTGTGGATGGGATCGGCAATCTCGCCTGCAAAGTCCATATTGTTACCACGCAATAAAGAGGACTTAAACTTTAAGCTCTTTTCTGACTATTTTCATTATCTCTTGGTGGACCTGCTCCTTGCTTTTGGAACCGTCTACCACCTTCCACCTGAACTTCCTTGCATATTTCAGATAGTTCTTGTAAGCCTTGGCAGCAAGGTTGGCGTCAGACTCGAAGGCGTCCTGAGTTTCAGCCCTTTTGCTTGAGATACCGGGATTAACCAAGAGAGCAATGACCATATCCTCTTTTGGCAGACCCTTGTCAAGCCGGAGAAGCCAGCTTTCATCCATCCCGTTTGCAGTGCCATAGGCCAAGTTTGACTGCCAGTAGCGGTTCATGATGACAAGTGTGCCATTTTCCACCATGCTCTCGATCTCTTTCTTTTTCTCCCACCTGTTGGCCGAGAAGAGTAGATGCTTGGCTTCTGGCGGGTAGTCGCGCTTGCCGTCAAGAAACGACCTTATCTCCATCCCGATTGGCGTAGTATAGTCGGGAAAATCGAGGATAACGCAAACCTTGCCTGACACCTTGAGAGCCTCCAAAAGCAGGCGTGACTGAGTCGTCTTACCTGCCTTGTCGGTGCCTTCTATTACAATTATCTTGCCCTTTGTTGCCACCGCCTAGGGTGAATATAAGCATCAATAAAAAGATGTTGAGTATTATTCGACACAACCTCAGGTTTGTAACTAACATTTGGGACATGTTGAGAATTTTAATCTAAAAAACCAACAAATTAAAATATTAACAAACATTGTAAGAAATGGTCGGAGCCCAAGTGAAGGACGAGAAATCCACGATTGCAATATTTGACACCTTCAAGACTCGCAAGAACAAGTTTACAGGCGAGGCAAAGAGGCAGCGCGGGATAATCGCCCATCTGGCAACCGAGCAGAGCCCAGAGCTCCGCACCAGAACTTCGATAGCCCATGCAATAGCAAAACAGCACGGCATTCTCTGGCAGAATATCTATTCCGGCATATTTCGCGACCTTGATGAGGTGTTAATCCCGGCAGGAGTTGTGAAGGAAGGCGGAAGGCTACCGTTGAGGAGGGGTCCAAAGGCGCTCCAGCTAGAGGGTGTGCCGTTCTATGAGCTGACGGACACAGGCATGCTTGTAGCATCGTCAATTGAGGAGCTTGGCGACAAGCGCACAAGGTTGCTCCAGTCGTACATTTCTTCACTTCCTGCAGGCGACCAGAGCGCCAAGACAATGAAGGAAGGGATGCTGTTTCTCATCCAGGCGGCGCCGTCATTTGTCGCAAAGGTGATCAACGTGTACATCTACGCCTACAGCACGGGAGCAATAGACAGCATCGCGCCACTCGACGCCAAGAAGCTGAAATCTGTCATCGCAAAGGAGATAACGGTTGAAAAAGAGCTCGTCGAGGCGTTCATTGCGATGCAGCAGGACCAAAAAGACCTTGTGAGGAACTTTTTTAAAGTGCTAACTTAGTGGCCTTCATAGCCGCAGGCAGTGCACCGGTACTTTTTCTGCTTGCCCTTGCATCCTTCGCAGCGCCATATCCGGGCATTCTTGCATTTTGGGCACGAAAAACTCTCTGACAATTCGCCCGGCCTGACTTCCTTGCCGCATGCGTTGCAGTTGGGCATATCGTACGAACCGGTGTACATTTGCCTGAATATCCCTAGCAGGACTATTTTTACTTTGTTGCTTTTTTGAGCCAATAAAATAAAGGATTTATACCATTAACACGAATTTAGATCATGGGCATTGGAAGATACATGGCAAGGGAGCTGACAAAGGAACTGGACAACAGGTCACGAGAGTTTTACGAGTTTGTCCTGCCAGCCATCGACATGATTGAAGACGGCAACGATCTGGTAGTTACTATTGATCTGCCGGGCTTTGCCAAAAAGGACATTAACCTCAGGATAAATGGCAACGTTCTGACGATAAATGCAAAGAGGGACCCTGAAGAGGCCCTTGGCACGGTGCACTATCGGCACAGGCCGGCCAAGATCGACAAGAAAATTCTGCTGCCCTTGTCTGTAAAGGAAGAAGACAAGATCGTGGGCAAGGCCACCTATGAAAATGGCGTTGTGACCCTAAAGATACCGATCCCGAAATCGACAAATATTCCAATAACTTAGAATTTCTTTTTCAGCGCCACTGCGACTGCCGCAGCGGCTGCGGCAAATCCTCCATACGAAAGGTATGCGTTGTACGGCAGCATCAGAGCCGACCCGATAAACAGTGCAGACGCCAAGATGCTAGCGGTAAGTGCGCTGTTGTTTTTGTCCTGCCGGCCGTACGGGCCCACATTTTCCAAGTACGTCCTAAGTAGCGGTGCCACGCTTATCGAGTCCTGTATGCCCTTTGCAAACCTCTTGGCGGATATTTTCACTTCCTCGATGTATGCGTCCCTTACAAGCCCCTCTTCTTCAAGCAGGTTAGCAAGCACCTTGACAAACCGAAATGGCACCTTGTGGTGATGGTAGATGCCTTCAAGTATCGAAGTCATGCGCATGTAAAGCGCTAGGTTCTTTGGCAGCTTGAAGGGAAAGCGGCTCATCGTCTTGTTGGCAAGCTCCATCAGCGCCTTTACCTCCATCTTGTCCACCTGCCTGCCGTGCATTGACTGGATGCTTAATGCAATGCCCCGCTCGACGATGTAGCGGTTGACAGTCGGCTCGAGCGTTCCAAGCTCTATCAGCACGTTCACGGTCCTTTCAGGGTCTTTGTCAAGCAGCCCGAGGTAAAGCCGGATTAGGCGTATTCTGGTTTCGTTGTCAAGCCTGCCCACCATGCCAAAGTCATACAGTATCAGCCTGCCGTCGTCTGCAACCGAAATGTTGCCGGGGTGAGGGTCTGCATGGAAGAGGTTGTGGCGCAGGAGCATCTTGAAGAAAAGACGATGGGTTCTCACAACCAGTTTTTCCCTATCAATTCCCTTGGCGTCTAGCGCCGCGATATCGGTAATTTTGACGCCGGGGACATATTCCATCGTCAGAACGTGCTTTGCGGTCCTCTCTAAAAACACGTCAGGGATTATTGCCGAAGAATCACCGGCTAAATTGCGCTTTATTGCAAGCAGGTTTTCAGCTTCTATCCTGTAGTTCATTTCCTCGTGCACTGTTTCAATAAACTGTGCAAGCATGCCTTCTGCAGAAAAGCGCAGGTTTGGATCTATGAACCGGGTAGCCAAGGGCATGATCTTTTTCAGCACATAGATGTCGTCTTGTATCACGCGCTCGATGTTTGGCCTTGCCACTTTGACAATGACCTGCCTGCCAGCATATTTTGCCCGATACACTTGCCCAAGGCTTGCGCCTGACAGCGGGGCGGGGTCAAATTCTTCAAAGGCGTCCTCTATCCTGCCCAGCTCGCCTTCAATTATTGGCTTTATCTCTGAAAAAGGCGCAGGTGGGACGTCGTCTTGCAATTTTGCAAGCACTTCAAGGTACGGCTCTGGCAGAATGTCAACTCGTGTTGAAAGCCACTGCCCCAGCTTGATGTACGACGGGCCCAGCTCTATGAACGTCTTTAACGCCTGTCGCGCGTGCCGGCGGTACTTTTCTTCGTCAACGTTCCTTCCTTCTCGCCTAACCCATTCGCGCCTGTCTCTTCGAAAGTTTATGACAACTGGCAGGAGCTTGAGCCCTACTTTTGCAACATGCATCTTGGAAGGCTTTGGGTAGATAGGTACTTCAACAACGACATTGTCTTTTCTGACCTGCGCCGGGCTTTCCAACTTTTACTTGCTCCTCTTTTTCAATGAATTGGCCGCGTCAAAAGCAAGCCTGCCTGCAGAAGACCCGGCAATGTACCCAGCGATCACCGCGTCAACTGTTGCGTCTTTGCCGTTCTTGCCTTCTTGTCTGCGCTTGTTGTAAATTATTGCGCCAACTTTTTTTCCGACTAGCACTGCAGCCGCCGCCCCGGCAAGGTACTCTGGTGCATCTACAAGCAGGTGCCCAAGAGGGTTTTGTATTGGGTCCACTCTGTCCATGTGGACAGCGTAATGATCGTTGTATTCCCTGATATGCAGGTTGCCATAGCGGTACTGCTTCTTTGCCCCTTTTTTGCTGCCAATCGCAGTCTCTTTGAGGTCAATTACGGGCCTGACGGGCTTGGGCACAATGATGTTGCCATCGCCGTCAATGAATTCCACGTTTCAGATGGGCCGCAGATCGCATATAAAATTAGCGAATAGGTTTAATCCTTCCCCTCATGTGTGTAAAATGATGGCGAAAGACGTCCGGATGATCGATAGCAGTATGATTTACTCTGGCTCTATTTCCCTCAGAAATGACAAGTTCTTGCTAAATGGCAGGACGATAAGCAAGGAGATAATCGGGCACAAAGACTCTGTCGGAATAGTAGCTGTAAGCGGAAGCGACGTCATTCTTGTAACGCAGTATCGCCATGCTGCAGGAAAACAGTTGCTGGAGATCCCAGCGGGCAAGATCGAGAGTGGCGAGACACCCAAGCAGGCTGCCACCCGCGAAATGGCAGAGGAGATAGGCCATTCAGGCAGGCTTGAGCCGCTGCTGCAGTGGTACCTTGCGCCAGGCTATTCCACGGAGTTCATGCATGTGTTTGTCGCCACGAACCTGAGAAAGATAAAGAGAGGTGTCCTTGACGACGACGAGAACATCAGGATAAGGAAAATGAAATTGAGCACTGCGCTGAAAAAATGTATCAGTGGCGAGATCCAGGACTGCAAGACAGCGGCTGCGCTCTTTGCCTACAGCCAGTCAGACTGAACTGGCTGGTAGACCTTTTTCCTTGCGTCATCGAGGCTGTTTCTCTCAATTATCAGCCCCTGGCTTTTCAGGTCGTCGATCGCGGCCTGGACAGTCCTCCTTGGCAGGTGGCTCACGCTGATAAGCTCACCCTGCTCAACAGGATGCTTTGTCTTGATGATAAAATAGATGAATTTTGCCGCCGGCCCGCCTTCAGGATTCTTGCGCAAATAAGAAACACCGAACGCGGATTTTGAGAGAAAGCCCCTGCGCTGCGACTCGACTGACGCAATGGCATCGGGGTGCACCTCTGCAAGGTTGACTCGCTGCCCAAACTCTGCGATAAGGGCAGACTGCTGCGACTCAAAAGGTGCCTCAAAAATGAACGTGTTTGGCGGGTATTCGGTCGTGATCGCTCCAACAAAGCTCCACTTGACCAAGCTCTTTTCGTCGTATATTCCGACGTTGATCCCCTCGTTTGCCTCAAGCACTATTTTATTCGAGCCAAGCTTGACAGCCTCCTCGATGTTGTGAAGCGTCTTGTCGATTCCAAGCTGGTGCCGTGGGTCCTTCTTGCCGACCTTCCACTGGAATTCCAAGCCAGCCGACTTGATTACGTCGCTTATCTTGCGCTTTTGTTCCATCGAGAGGTCGATGCTGTTCTCCCCCACCTCGATTATGTCAAACCCTATCCTGGCGGCCTCCTTGACAAACCTCTCTAGCGAGTTTTCAATGATCGCAAACTCGGTTATTGTGCTGCCTGTAGAGACTGACACGCCAAAGTCGTGGTAGAACTTGATCTTTTTCTTCAAGCTCTCTTCCGAGACAAGCAGCGGAAACGCGCCGTAGATCTTGACCACGTCAATGTATGAGGCTATTATTGCAAAGTTCTCCTTGTCGATTCCTTGCAGCTTGTCTATGGTGCAGCTTAGGCCCTCTTTGCGGGGCTTTTTTGAGTCTATCCTGTTCTTTGCAAGGTCGTCAAGCATAGCGATATATGATATATGCAGAATCTGCGCATATTATAGTTTGTGCATTATCGACGGCCATTTGACATCAGGCATTGTCTGAGTGCTGGTCCAGTCCCCAGCGCGACCTTACCCTTTCCTCGATCTTGCGGAAAATGACCCTGTCAAATATCAAGCCTATTGTAAAGATTGCAATCATTGTGGCTATTATCTGCGACATGTCGTTATAGTCCCTTCCAACGCTAAGCACGTGCCCAAGACCGTAGCGCTCGACTCCGTACATGACTGTCGTTATCAGCATCTCGGCACCAATGAGCGCGTGCCACGCAAACGACCAAGCCTGCCTTATCCCCAAGATGAGCGACGGAGTTGCTGCAGGGATCATGACGTACCGGAATAACGCAAACCCTTTTGCCCCCATGTTGTTTGCCGCGCGCAGATAGATCGGCGGTATGTTGCGTATCGAGCTGTAGGTCGTTATCATTACTGAAAACACCGAGGCCATGATGACCACAAACAGTATCCCCAGATCGTTAAAGCCGATAAGCAGGATGGCAAACGGGACCCACGCGATGCTCGGGAACGTCAAGAGCCCAACTGCAAAAGAGCTCATCGTCTTGCCAAAGCCGCGGAACTTTACCATTGCCAGCCCTACTACGGCACCGATGCCAATAGAGATCACAAAACCTGCCGCAAGTCTGATCATCGTCACGCCAATCCCGGATGTCAGCAGAGAATTTGATACCAAGTTGGCTACAGTTGTGGCAACCTGTGCAGGGGAAGGCATGAGGGTCTTCGGCCATATACCAAGCATGAACACCAGCTGCCAGATGCCAACAAACGCGGCCAGGAACAGCGCGGTATTGGCAGCGTCCGTTACGTCGAACCTGCTTTTAGTTTGCTGCTTTTTCTTTGGTTGCTGTTGTGTTTTCTTTTCTAGCAAGCTGGAAATCCTCCTCTAGTTCCTTCAGAATCTGCCTCTTTAGCAGCAAGAGTTCGGGGCTGTCGATGTCCCGGGGCCTTGGCAGGTCTATCGAAATGTCCCTTTTGATGTTGCCAAGGCTAGGCGAGAGCACGATTATCCTGTTGCCAAGCAGGAGCGCCTCATTGATGTTGTGAGTCACGAATAGTATAGTCTTTTTTGTGGCTTCGTGGATCTGTAACAGATGGCTATGCAGCATGTCCCTAGTCTGCACGTCGAGCGCGGCAAACGGCTCATCCATCAGCAGGATGTCAGGGTTCATTGCAAGGGCTCGGGCTATTGCCACCCTCTGCTTCATTCCGCCGGAAAGCTGGTAGGTGTACGAATTTGAAAACCGTGACAGCTGCATCATGTGCACAAAGTGGCTTGCGGATTCCATCCGTTTTTCCTTTGGAACCCCTGTCAGCTTTAATCCAAACTCGACATTTTCAATGACTGTAAGCCAGGGAAAGAGCGCGCCTTCTTGGAATATGACTATCCTGTCTGGGTCGGTTGAAGTCTTGCGCTCGCCTTTCACAAATACACTTCCTGAATCCGGGCTGTCAAGCCCTGCAATGATGTTGAGCAGTGTGCTTTTGCCGCAGCCAGACGGTCCCACGATGGTCACGAATTCGCCATCCTTGATGTCGATGCTGACTCCGTTTAAGACAACGTGATTGGAGGGCGCTTTTTGGCTGTTTGTTTCAAAGACCTTTGACACTGCCCGGACCTGCAGCATCACTGCGCCGCCAGCGCTTTTTTCTTTGTATTCAGATGCTATCAAGGTTAATGCCTCCGATACGGATGCGCAGCATATAATCTACTTCAATTATGCAATCGTTACCATGTAGGTGCAGTTTTTGCGTCAATGTGCCTCACTGTATCTCCTGCAGCCCTTTCTTTGCAAGGACTTCATTCAGCAGAGTCAGGTCATATATCCTTGAAAGGTCGGGCTTTGTGTCAAAGAATCCTGTTCTAAACGCGTCATCTGCAGACTGGAACAGCGACGTCTTTACCGGGTCCCATGTGAGGTTCATCCTTGAAAATCCTGCCTTTAGCTCGTCTTCCGGTATTGTCTTGCCTGTAAGCTTGTTAAGTTCTGTGTTGAATACCTTGACTGCCTCGTCCTGATTATTGTTTATCCAGTTGGTTTCGTCAATGTTTGCTTCAAGCAGCTTCTTTATGGTTTCAGGATTGTTCTTCAGGTAATCAGTCCTGACGATGATGTGCGTAGTGACAAACTGCCCGTCTGGCCAGCGATCCCTTTCGTCTACGAGTATTTTGCTATTGGCTTCTTTTACCATCTTGGCTCCCCAAGGCTCTGGCACCCAAGCGCCAGCGATTTCCTTCTTTACCATCAGCGTGAAAATGTCAGAGTTTGTGGCCGGGATTATCTCTACACTGCCGCCATTCTCTTTAGTCTTGTAGCCATTGTCGAGCAGGTACTTGCGCAACGCAACATCCTGCGTGTTGCCAAGCTGCGGAGAAGAAAATTTCTTGTTGCCAAGGTCAGCCGGAGAATTGATGTCGGCATCGTTTCTTACTACAAATACTGCCCCGCCGCTGGCTGCTCCGGAAATAATGCGCAGTGCATCACCATTAGATTGCACGTAGCCATTGATTGCAGGGTTTGGTCCGACATAAGTCACGTCAATCTGGTTTGCAAAGAGCGCCGTAATGGCAGATGGACCGGCGTTGAATACCTGTGTCGTAACTTTGACGTCGCCAAGAGCTTTCTGGAAATCTCCATTTCCTAGCCCGATTACTGCCTGCGCGTGGTTGATGTTTGGGAAATATCCTATTCTCAATTCATGCGATTCCGCAGCATTGTTATTGTTATTGGCAAGGCCAATCGAAAGGCCAGCAGGAAGAGAAGTGACAATGACCGCAATCACTATTGCGGCTGCAATACCGAATTTTATCCTGTCATCCA
>JAJPHX010000114.1 GCA_021325075.1 Nitrososphaeraceae archaeon
ATAAGCTTCTAGGTGAAAAAGAAAATACATACAAAAAGGAGTCATAATTCTAGCTGCCGTGATTAATCGCTGGTTGTACAGACGTCATGACATAGGTTGTTCTAACTGCTAAATGGCTATTGATGCCAATAGGTGAGATTTATGTTGTTTAAATCCATAGCAGCTTCTATTTCCGCAATAGCTTGAAGGCATGATTGCCATTGCCTGTCCGGAAATACTCGATAATCCAGAGCATCGCAAGCGGCTCCAAGAAGCGAGAGCCTTCAATGCCTCCACTGTCTATAGCCTCCCAGCCAAACGCCGCTAGGATTTCTGTTACTGTCTTTTTCGCCTGTTCGTCATTTCCGCATATGAACATGCTTGGCGGCCCGCCCGGAAATTCGGGTCGGAACATGTGAGGATTGCCAACAATGTTGAAAGCCTTGACCACCCGGGCATCTGGCAATAGACGCTGAACTGTTTCTCCGGCAGAATCTGTGTGCCCCACAGCCAGCTTTGGAGGCATACCCTTTGAAAAATCAAGGGGGTTTGTTACGTCAATAACGACCTTGCCTGCAAAATTCTTAGAGTCGGCCATTTTTATGGCGCTGGCTGTTCCATCCCACAGGGTTGCAATTATGACAACTTCTCCAAATGCAGCCGCTTCAGAAAAACTGCCTGCGGATGCCTTGCTGCCATGTCTGTCTACCCATGCTGCAACCTTGTTGGGACTGCGCGTTCCTACCTTGACCGCGTGCCCGAGCTCGATAAAGCTGTCTCCTAGCTTGAGGCCGACGTCTCCGGATCCCAAGATGCCAATCTGCATGGCTCTGTAAAGAAATGTTGTTTTAATAAAGTTGAGGGTTGGCTACCAGTAGTTTGCCTTTATCTTGTCAATGACGCGCTCGTGCTCGAAGCCCTTTCTCCTTGCGTACTTTTCCATTGCGTTTAGCGGAACGCCACCGAGAGTTGAAGCAAGCTGCGTAAAGAACCAGTTCTTGACTGGATTGTCGCGCCCTACCTTGCTCATGAATTTTTGTATGCCGTACTTGAAGTTGTGCTGCCAGGTCTTGTACATGACTCCAAGTTTTGCCGGATCCATCGTGTTGCCAATGTCGTAAAAGTCTGATTTCTCTAGCAGTCCTATTGGCACAAATGTAAGGGGCGTCGTGGTGAATTTGGAGTCAGGCTGCTCTGTCTCGATTTCATGGATGAGCCTGATTGTCTCCCAGCTGTCCTCTGGCGTCTCGTCGTTATCAAGCCCCATGATGAGAGTGAACGCCGGGACCCAGTAGTTCTCGTTGAGAATCTTGATGCCTTCCTTGACAACCCAGTGCCACTCGTCGGGCTTGTAGGGTGCCAGCTTTCTGTCGGCATATTTGCCAATTAGCCTGATGCTTCCTGTTTCAAAGCCGCACTGGATGCCGATGTGGTTGTCGGGACCAGACTTGATTATCTTGGATACGTTTGGAATCAGGCGCTCGTCGGCAATGGCTCCTGCAAGTGTCCCATGGGTCGGGTTGGTGTGCTCGATGCCGGTGGACATTATTCCCTTGAATAGCTCTTCGATGGCTTCTCTGTTTGGCTGCATGTTCTTTGTTGTCCTTGGGTTGAGGCCATAGACGAAAATGTCGTCGCTGTGCACCCAAGCGTTTTTCAAGCCACCATACTTCATGTTGATCTCGATTTCTTTCTGCACTTTCTCGACAGGGTAGTATCTTAATGGCCTCAGCGTCACGTCGCAGAACTTGCATCCGCGCCCGCAGCCGCGCATGACTTCGATCATACCGTGCATGCTAGGGTTGACGATGTTTGGAATCTCGTCAATTGAGGGTTCGTTCCAGTAGTGGATGAACCTGCCATGCAGAGTCCTTTCGTTTCTGACAAATTCTTTGATCTCAACCTTGAACTGGCTCTTTTTGAACGGGTTTGCCGTGTCAAACTCGCCGGAAATGAGGGCATCAAAGAATGGCCCGGCAGCTCCGTCGATTTCGGGGCCGATGCCACCCAGCTCACCCTCTATTATGCCGTACAGGCCATATTCCTCGATCTTTGCAGGATCATAATTGTACTGCCACGTCCCTGAAGCGCCGGCAATGACTTTGGCCTTGCTTCCAGTTCTTGCCTTGGCGGCGCTTATCCTGTGATGAAGCTCTCGATTGTAAAACTCGTCATATGACATGTGCTTGCGGCCATAGGTAAAGGTCATCGTGACCGGACCCATGCCAAGCGGATCCATCTCGTATGTTCCCACAACCTCTGTTTCCGGGCCAATGAACCTTTCAACATAGTCAGGGTGCGCCACGACAACATCTTCGCGCTTGTAGCCGTCTCTTAGCAGCGCGGCCTCGACCTTTCTAAGGCCGTAAGGCGCATAATTGGCATAACCGTTTGTATTGTCAATCGGGTTGCAGATAAAGTCAAAAAGCACCTTCGGAGTGACTTGGTTGCGCAGCACGTAATACCAGAACGAGCTGTGGTCCCTGTTGAAATCAAGGGCTGGAGCACATCCAAAGAATGACGCAAGTGAGATCCCCCTATAGGGCGACATCAATGTGCGGTCTGCAGTAAGAACGACCTTAGGATACCTTCCCAATACACTAAATCCCTGTTTAAAGGAAAATGATTACAGATGGATTAAAAGGTTTCCAATGTCACGCAAGGGTAAATTTAACGAGTGTGTAGATCGCGCTTTTCTATAAAACTCTGCAGTGTTTCATTTCCAAGTTTTCTCTTCAGAACATCGTGGATATCGCGCACAACTCCAAAGCCGTAGAATGTCAGCGCGGTATATAGCTCAACCAATGTCGCACCTTTTTCGTACGCCTTCCACGCGTCTTCGCCTGAGAATATGCCTCCGCATGCGATTATCGCCAAGTCGGGAAATGACCTGTGCACTTCCTCCACTAGCTTTA
This sequence comes from Nitrososphaeraceae archaeon, assembly GCA_021325075.1. Lineage (GTDB taxonomy): Archaea > Thermoproteota > Nitrososphaeria > Nitrososphaerales > Nitrososphaeraceae > Nitrososphaera. The sequence continues at coordinate 2,895 of JAJPHX010000114.1, forward strand.
ACATGTAAGGAAAGAGCGGTCTGCCACTTTCGCCTGCAACTCCTCTTGCAAATTTCTTTGTCAGCCGGCCTTCCTTTGTGCTGATAGGCCGCGTATTGCCCAAAACTACCGCCTGCCCGCCGTTTTCATAAAAGACTTTTATCGACTGGAACTTGTTTTTCCTCTCCTCCTCTGACGGCTGCAGGCTTGTATATGGCGATACCTTGGATGCCTTTACCTTGCCTGGCGCATGCGTATTCATCAGGTCAAGCACCTTCTTGGTAAACTCGGGCGTCTGCAGCACCTTGTTAAAGTCCGTGTTCGGAGACGTCCTGTTTTCCTCAAACCCAAAGTCTACGTAAGGCGACGTCCTTACCAGAATTTCTTTGCATGAATCGAGCACGGCGTCTTCGGTGTAGGTGTCGGTGATGCCTGAAAAATTCAAAAGAATCTTTGCTTTGCCCCTTTGGCCTTCACTGAACTTTTTCAAATTGCTTACGGTATAGTCAAGTCCGCGGTGAGGATACCCTTGTGCGTTGATTATCGCTTCCCTTTCGTCGTCTATGACGATCCTGACAGTGCCTTCGCTTTTTGGGCGCTGGTGGTTGCCGGCGCGGGGCTCTTTCAGTACGCTGCCCGGGTTAAGAAAGCCAAAGATATATGACGTAGGCTCTAGCACGTCACAATTCTTGTCAAAGCCGGCTGCAATGCCTACAGGACCCTTCAATTTGTGGCCACCTATCCTGACCGCCAGCTGGTCACCAGGGTCAAAGTATGACGCATTCTGCCTGAATTTTTCTGTCATCTTGAGCAGGCGTTCTTTTGCCTTTTCATGCACCACTTCTGCCTGCGCAAGCTCATCCGTTGCCTTGTACCGAGAATAAAGGTATCTTCTGTAAAGCCTGAAAAGAGAAGGATCGAGACTTGCCTTGAAAGTATCAAGCACCTTCTTGCTGGCCTGCCTCTCTCAACTTCAGAGCCTGCCTATATAGCCTTAGTGCTGGCTGTCCTTGACAAACTGCCACAGCTGAGACCACAAGCTGTCAAACTGGCTGTCAGAAATCTCATATCTGACCGAATTACCGTATTCGTTTGTCACTTCAAGCACAGGTGTACCATTTCCGGAGTTTATTGTTATGCTCTTCTTTGAACGTTGCACTAACACTTTGCCTTTTTGTATTTTCAGCTCTACCAAGCAGAGTCATCTCATCATTCATGACTATATCAACTAGGCAGCCGCCACTCTGGTCTTGGAAAGGGGCGCTCTCTTGTAATCATCTTCAAGCCTCACGATGTCGTTTTCATCAAACTTGCCGTACGCAATTTCAAGTATCATGCAGCCGCCATCTAGCGCGCCAACACGGTGTTTTGCCCGCTTCGGAATAGTAATAGTCTCGCCTTCAGTCAGGATTATTGTCCTGCCGTCCAGCTCAATCATCGCAGTGCCCTTGATGACTTTCCAAAATTCAGAACGCTTGTTGTGATATTGCAGGCTAAGGCGGGAATTCGGGTTGACGTAAATCAATTTAACGGTGCAAGGTTTGTTTTCATTGAACTTTTCAAACCTGCCCCACGGCCTTTCTTCGGAGTAAATGCTCATGTATGAAAAGGAGTAAAAAGCGATTTAACAATTTCCATTTACAGATCAAATAAATACCATTTGCACAAGCTATCACCTGTGTCTGCTGCCAGGTCGGACGACTGTGTCAAGAACGAGCACGGCGCCTGCAAGGGCTTCATAAAAGAAATGGTCGACTCGTCAGCAGTGACCAAGATGTGTGGCTGCCCGTGCCACGATACTATGTACCAGCTTGTCAGAAACACTATTGCCGTAGTGAACAGCCAGAGAAACAACCCCTACCAGTTCACTGCCGATAACGACATCTAGGCTATCTTGGCAGGCTTTTTGCCATAGGCAAACTTCATGTAAAGCAGGATGATGTTAAATGCGCTGGCAATCGCATTCGCCGCGATTATCACGGGGTCACTTTTGAATATGCCGTACACCATCCATAGCACGGTACCAGTCGCAAAAAAACTCATGAGGTACCGCGAAACGTCATGCATGCTCTTAGTCCTGTAAGCCTTGACTATCTGGGGCAAAAAGCTCGAAGTGGTAAGCGTTGCCGCTGCTGCGCCTATTATGGTCACTAGCATGTCTGGAGAAATCTGCTTGAGCAGCGGCAGCAGAAAAAACATCTACCGATTTTCTAGTTGGAGCATATTAAAACCCTGCCCTGCCAGCGATTATATAGTAACGTCAGCATAGCAGACACATGACCCAGCTCAAGGATTTACAAGATGGAACAGTGGTTGGCTCTGGCTCTGACTTTATCGTTATACAAAAAGGCAAGAAGCGGCTTTTGCTCGAATTTTCATCTTTCAAGCTGCAGGAGCTGAAAAACGCGACTACTCCGTACGGCTCTCAAATAGACTAGATTAACTTTTAGTGTCCATTGAGTCAAAAAATTTATCGTAAAAAGTTAAATTGAGTTAGCGAAATAGTCTCACCGTTTGACGCAAAAGGCTACTGTTGAGGTTGCAGCTGCACAGGACAAGCCCGCCAAGTCCAAAGGAAGGGTCAGGTACGACAAGAAGGCCGAATCAGAGTTCTTTGTAGACAACTCGGCGCTGGCCGGCTTTACCACGGAGCGCATCCTGTACATGGCAGTAAGGGAGCTCATCGAGAATTCGCTTGACTC
>JAJPHX010000082.1 GCA_021325075.1 Nitrososphaeraceae archaeon
CAACTTTCCACATATCCGCGACTTGGTCACCGACTTTACACAGTTCTTTACCCACCACCACGATGTCAAGCCGTTCATACAGAGCGAACACGCGGACATCAAGGACAAGAACAAGCTATCCGAGTTCATGCAGAGCCTTGAAGATCTTGACAAGTTCCTGCAGTTCTCATACTGCATAAAGTGCGGGCTGTGCTATTCCGCCTGTCCGACAGTTGCGACTGACACAAAGTTCCCCGGGCCACAGGCGCTTGCCCAAGCATACCGCTATTTCATAGACAACCGCGATGACGCGGCAAAGGACAGGCTCAACCTTGTTGACGATAGGCACGGCATCTGGCGCTGCCACTTTGCCGGCTCGTGCAGCTCGGTTTGCCCCAAGGGAGTCGACCCTGCACTTGGCATCCAGCTGCTAAGAGGCCACATGCTCGGGTACTCTAAAAACGAGAAAAAGATAGCCGATCTGCAAGAAAGGCTAAGAAAGGACAAGGAAGAAAAGCAGTAGCATTGTGGGACGCCGAAACGTACGATTTAGTATCTTCCATACAGGAAGCGTGGGGAAGAAAAGTCATTAACTGGAGGGTCTGGCAGGGCAATGAAAATGTGATGGACGCCGGCTGCGGCACCGGCAGGCTCACAAAGGTTCTAGCGCAAAAGGTTCCAGCAGGGATGGTTTATGGAGTAGACATTGACCGCAACATGATTGAAGTCGCAGCCAGAAACCTGAAAGATATCGGCAATGTCATGCTGATCGAATCTGACATATCTTCAGCAAAGCTTCCAGCCAAGGTCGACGTGATATTCTCAAACGCCGCGATTCACTGGATACAGGACCATCAAGGATTGTTTGAAAATTTCTGGCAGCTCCTTGGTAGCAACGGGGAGATCATGATCCAGTGTGGCGGGCATGGCAACCTTGGCAACATCATTTCCATTCTTGATGGTATCAGGCATCGCGACGAATTCAAACGCTTTTTCACAGGCTGGCAAGAGTCATGGTACTTTGCAAACCCAGAAGAAACTTCACGATTGTTGCAGGACATTGGCTTCAAGGATATCGAAGCATACTTGACAGAAGACTCGGCGACACTTGGCAACCGTAACAGTTTCGCACTGTTTGCAAAGACCGTGGTGATGAAGCCGTATCTGGCCCGGTTGCCCGATCAGGAATTGAAGGATAAGTTCTTGGAATCATTCCTGAATGAAATAGAATCCAATCACAAGAGCAGGTGCTGGGTCATGGATTATGTCAGGCTCAACATCAGGGCAAAAAAGTGATCAGGCAGACGACTTGTTAACTTCTGCCTTGCTATTTTCAGCTACCTTGGCAGGATACTTGCTCTCGTTGACCTGCTTGTTTATCGCGTCAGCCATAAAGTGGTTGCTGACATTGACCTTTACGTCATTGATGCCGTTTATCTTGTAGATGTTGTCACGGATGTCTTGGGCTATCTTGAAGCCAAAAACCGCGGGGCAGAACGGGCTTGTCAGGTGTAGGTCCACCTTGATCTTGCCTGAATCGATGTCGACCTTGTCGATAAGCTCGAGTTCCATTATGGAGACTCCGATTTCGGGGTCGACTATCTTGGTCAGCTCGTCAAAGATCTTTCTTCGAGTCTGCTGCATCTGCTCTTCCTGACTCATATATTACAGTAAATTGCTGCGGATACCATATTTAACCATTCATATCTGTATGGGTAGTAATGCAAAGGATCGCAGCCTAAAAGATTACCACAATTCTGTGGTACTTTTGACTTCAACGAAGTGCTTAAAAAGCCGATCTCCGAAGGAGATGCCAGCATGAGAAAAATTATTGTAAATGCCTTCATAACGCTTGATGGTGTCATGCAAGCTCCGGGCGGACCTGAAGAAGATCCCACCGGCGGCTGGTCAGTCAACTACTGGGATGAAATGATGGCCAAGATCATAATGGAAGAAGTCATGGCAAAGCCTTTTGATCTCTTGCTTGGTCGGAAGACCTACGACATATTCGCGGCTCATTGGCCATTTGTCAAAAATGACCCAGATAAGCTGAACGCAATGGCCGCAGACAAACTGAACAGTGCGAGAAATACGTTGTCTCAAAAACGCTTGCTAAAGCCGACTGGGAAAACTCTACGCTCATCACGGGCGATACCGTGAAAGAAATCATCGAGCTCAAAAAACGTAACGGGCCCGAAATTCAAGTCCACGGAAGTAGCAATCTTATCCAGACGCTTTTGAAGAATGACTTGATTTACGACTTTCGTGTGTGGACCTTCCCTCTCACCATCGGTACCGGCAAACGCCTTTTTGGCGAAGGCACAATCCCTGTTGGTTTAAAACTGCTGGATCGCAAAATATCTACAACAGGCGTCAGCATTGCTACCTATACGCGCAGTGGAAAGATCAATACCGGTTCGGTTGCACTCGAAAACCCGACAGTGGCAGAACTTATTCGCCGAAAACGACTTGAATAAAGATGTCGAGGCGGCGCGCTATAGCCATTGCAGAAATTAAAGGAAGAAAATGTGCGCTGCAGAGTATTCTGAGGATAGCGAGCCTGCGACGGCATCCTGCGCACTGCGCCTTACCCCGTCTGCCACCGGCTCTATCAGGTCTTTGGTGATAAAGTCCTCTTTCTGACCGGAAAAGAACCCAAGCACCACCACGAACGGGCTCTTGCCGCTGAGTCCAAGTGAGCAGAGGTATAGCAATTGCCTGCCTCCAAAATCGATAGAGTTGCATCCTGACAGGTCGTCTGGGTATTCGATCAGACGTGTTGTAGTTGCTAGCGCGGATTCCATGAAAACTCCATTGCTAAAAACTATAACAAACGGCGAGCTTACGCCCGTTTACAAACGGATTGATGCAAGCTAGCTAGCCGTATAATGTTAAAATAAAGCGCCAACAATGCACACTGCATGTACAGGTCTCGGCCCAAGGACAACCTCGATGACGACGTGCTCCGCTTCCTCTCTTCGATGCAACACGACCAGCCGATACTGTACTATGACATTCTTGGAAGCCAGGCCCACTCGATAATGCTCCATGAAACTGGCAGTATATCTGCCGGCGAACTGAAGAAGATACTCTCGGCGCTTGAGATGGCAAAAAAGAATCCGGAGAAGATCGAGACCGAGGGTTACGAGGACATCCATGAGGCACTCGAAGCGTTTGTGATAAAGAGCGCGGGCATGGACGCAGGAGGCAAGATGCACACCGCAAGGTCGAGGAATGACCAGGTGGTGCTCGACATCAGGATGAAGATACGGGACGACATCAATGCAATCTGCGCAGCTCTTGCAGACCTTGTCGCGAGCCTCGTAGAGAGGGCCAAAGAAAGCAAAGACACACCAATGCCGATGTACACCCACCTACAACAGGGGCAGATAGGAACGTTTTCACACCTGCTCCTTGCGTACGCATATTCTCTGATGCGCGACATGGAGCGGCTGTACCTATCGTATGGCAGGATAAACCAGTCGCCACTTGGGGCATGCGCCATCGGCGGGTCGAGCATTAACATTGACAGGAAGAGGACAGCGGTCTTGCTTGGCTTTGATTCAATAGTAAAGAATTCAGTAGACGCGACGAGCTCGCGCGACGTGTTTCTGGAATACGCCGCGACACTTGCAATATTGTCGAGCACCCTTGGCAGGATGGCTGAAGACTTCATACTGTGGTCAACGACAGAATTCGGGTACATCGAGCTCGCCGACCGCTATAGCTCTACTTCGAGCGCGATGCCGCAAAAGAAAAACCCTGATCCGCTAGAGCTGACGCGGGCAAAATCTGCGATCGCCACCGGCAACCTAGTATCGATGCTTGGCATCGTCAAGGCAATTCCGTCAGGCTACAGCCGCGACTTGCAGGATTTGAAGCCGCCATTGCTAGGCGCGTCTTCGATCACGCTTGACACGGTAAAGATAATGGATGGAGTCGTCAAGACGCTCCAGATAAACAAGGAGAGGATGCAGCAGGTGGCAAGCAGCAGCTACGCGATTTCGCTAGACATCGCAGAGCAGCTGGTAACAAGACACAAGCTTCCGTTCCGGAGCGCGCATAAAATAGTAGGCGCGCTGGTGGATAAAGCTGCAAGCAAAGGCAATATGCCGCTTACAAAGCTAGAGCTAGCAGATATTGCTTCTGTCCTGAAGACGCTCAAGTCAGACATCAAGGCCGAAGAACTTGCCAAGATAATCAAGGAAATGACGCCGGAAAAGTCACTGCAACTGCGAAAATCTTCCGGCTCGCCAAACCCTGCAGAACAGGAAGAGATGATACAGTCGCTTTCTCAGGGCGTGTCAAACTACAAGACAGGGATTGGCAAGCGCACCAAAATGGTCATTGGCTCCTTTGACAACCTTGCCAAGACGGTCGAGAAATACTTACAATCCTAACTGTTATCGCATTTGTTTAGAAAAATGTGCTGAAATTCGTGCCTTTTTCATGTCTTATTAGCGTTTAGAGTCAGTAGGGACGCTGAAATTCGCTGTTTTAGTTGCGATAAAGTTTATATCGTGTCCGAAAGCAGTTAGAAGTCGCAGTAAATGTCGCTAAAATCAGACGATCCAAACTACTATGCGCACCAGTACAACTGGATGAATGAAAACGGCAGCCCAAAAAGAAAGATCAGAATCCTTGATAGCACGCTGCGCGAGGGCGAGCAGCACCCAGGCGTGTCATTCACGATAAAGCAGAGGATCCAGATAGCGTGGATGCTTGACTCTTTTGGAGTCGATCAAATAGAGATAAGCCCGGTGGTGTCGCCGGATCACGCTGAAGCGACAAAGACGATAATCAAGCAGGGGTTGAGAGCCGACATAGTGGCTCATACACGCGCGATAAAATCCGACGTTGACATCGCGATCGACTGCGGCGCGACTTGGGTCGCTACCTACATGGGGATTTCCGACATCCACCTGTCTGCAAAGTTAAAGATCACACGCGAAGAGGCCAAAATAAGGGCGCTTGAAGTCGCCGACTACATCAAGTCCCACGGGTTGAAGTCCAGGTTCACGATGGAAGATGCAAGCAGGACAGAGCCGGCGTTCCTGATTGAAATGTGCAAGGAGATGAACAAGCGCGGGATCGAAAGGGTGAGCATACCTGACACTGTCGGCATCATGCGGCCGCGGGGCATGTACAACTTGGTAAAGATGATTCATAACAGCATCGACACTTCAAAGACTTCGCTTGACGTCCACTGCCATAATGATGTCGGGCTTGCTCTTGCAAACGCGCTTTCAGGGTGCGAGGCAGGAGCCGACCAGATTCACACGACAATAGACGGGTTTGGCGAGCGCACAGGAATCCCGAGCCTGTCAGAGACTGCGGTGGCACTCACGCTAATCTACAAGTCAAACAACGATCTCCGGCTCCACATGCTAAAGGACCTGTCAAGGACGATAGCAGAATATGTCAGCCTCCCTATTCCAGAGTCAAAGCCCATCGTTGGCGACAGCGCGTACAAGCACAAGGCCGGCACGCATCTTGCGGCAATACTTCGAAACCCTGCAGCGTACGAAATAATAGAGCCCAAGATAGTGGGCAACCGGCGCAAGATAGTGTTTGGCGAGCTTGCAGGCAAGAACGGCGCGGCATACCTGCTATCATTGCTTGGCCTTGAAACCAGCAAGCACGAGGCAGAGGCGCTTGCGCGCGGCCTGAAGGAGCTGCGCATGGGCGATATATTGGAATTGTACCTTGACGACAGGCTGGAGAGAAAGATACTTAATGACGCTGCAGTAAAGGTTAGTCCATCAAAGGAGTAATGACAGATGGTCAAATGTCCAGAATGTGACGCAGAAGTAAAGATACCTGCTGACTCGATAGAAGGCGAGATCGTGACCTGCCCAGACTGCGGAGCAAGCTACGAACTGGTCAAGTCAGGCGAAGGATTCGGCATAAAACCGGCCCAGGTTGTCGGCGAGGACTGGGGTCAGTGAGCCAAGAGCAGTCAAATTTTTCCGGCCGCTCTCTAACTATCCTCTACGACAACATCAGGTGGGAAGAGAAGGCACTGTACGAGGCCGCAAAGAAGAAGGGAGTTCAAGTTGAAAACGTCGACTGCAAGAACCTTGTACTCGACCTGAATGACAGGAATTCAAAATACCGCGACCAAGTGGTTATACAGCGCTGCGTCAGCTACTTCAAGAATGTGCACTCCACCTCTGCGCTCGAAGGCCTTGGTGCGCATGTCATAAACCCACTTGACGCGGCGATAATGTGCGGCAACAAGATGTACGCCCACATGAAGCTGGAAAATGCCGGCGTCAGGACCCCAAAGGCGGTTTCTGCTTTTTCAGAAGAATCAGCGCTTGCCGCGCTTGAAGAGTTTGGCTACCCAGCGGTGATAAAGCCAACAGTCGGCAGCTGGGGCAGGCTCATTGCATTATTGCGTGATAAAGAAGCTGCACGTGCGGTAATAGAAGATAGGGAGCACATGTTCCCGATTTACCACGTCTACTACTTTGAAGAGTTTGTCGAGCGGCCGCCAAGGGATATTCGGGCAATAGTTGTCGGCGACCGCGTAGTAGCAGCAATCTACCGCTATTCAGGCAACGGCGAGTGGAAGACCAACATGGCGCTTGGCGGACACGCGGAAGCATGCCCTGTCACAAAAGAGCTTGAAGACATTTGCCTAAAAGCCACGCGCGCACTTGGCGGCCAGATAGTTGGAGTCGACTTGATGGAGAGCAAGAATGACGGGCTGATGGTTCATGAAGTGAATAACACCACTGAATTTAAGAATACCGTCAGAGTTACGGGAGTTGACATACCCGGGTTGATGGTGGATTACGCGCTAGGGCAGGGAAAATAGGAAGCATTGGTCTCGCCAAGTTATGCCATTGAATTATTAAAAAAAGCTCTGGAGCTTTACACGCC
>JAJPHX010000188.1 GCA_021325075.1 Nitrososphaeraceae archaeon
AGGTGCTCCAGCATCTTTCTTGTCGGACGGTACAGCGACCTCTGCTCGTATTCTGTGATCGACAGCTCTATGGCAGTCAAAAGCTGTTCGTATGATTCAACAAACGCAGACAAGATGTTGTAATAAAGAGCGTCGATCGAAGATGCCAATATCGGATGATTTTTCTCCTCGAGCGCAAGGACCTTGCTCTGCAGATCTATTGTTTTTGCATGGATTGTAATCAGCCATCCTCTTCCCAGAAACATGTAGATTGGCTCTGTCTTCAGGGTTGCGGCGTCTTTGAATTTCATGTCAAGGGCGATGGTGAATTTATGTTTATCCAAGATGCGCACCTGCGGCTTCTTTGATTTGTTTTTTATTGTTTCAACTGCTTTTGCATCCAAGTGAAATGATCGCTCAATATCCTGCATCTCGGAAGGACTTGGATCTACAAGGTCGACCCAGACATTGTATCCGTGGTTAACGTCATCATGGGAACCATCGTGCCTCACCTCACGTTCATTGTAGGAAATTATTGTTTGCATATCTGCTTCCTTGCAGTCTTATGCTAAGAAATGATCAACATTGGCTATAACACTAGCAGAAAGTAGCTTCGACCATGCTGTTAGTAGTGTTAATAAGCTAAAGTAATTGTATATGCATAATTGGCCAAACGAACTACCCACGTCGAACCTCACATCAAAGAAAGCAACTACATCCGGGACCTTGTATTTGGATTTGGTGACGGAGTGAATACGTCACTTGGGATCGTGGCAGGCGTAGGAGGGGCCATCATTGCTGCAGACGTTGTTATCCTGGCCGCACTTATCGGCATGTTCACCGGGGCAAAAGCGATGGCTGTCCAGAACTATCTTGCCGTGAAATCACAAAGAGAGATACTGGAATCCGAGATAAAACGCGAAGAGTACGAAATTGAAAACATGCCTGAAGATGAAACAAAGGAAATCCAAGACATTTACCGGGCAAAAGGATTCGAGGGCGAAGAACTAAAAAAAGTAGTCAATAGAATAACTTCAAACAAGGATGTCTGGCTCAAAACCATGCTGACTGAAGAGCTTGGGCTTAACCTAGAGATCCTTGGAAATCCCTTGAAGGGGGCGCTTGTGATGTTCGGATCCTTTCTGCTGGGCGGAATCCTCCCAATCTTGCCTTATTTTGCCGTCAAAGCTGGCCTGACATCTTCAACCGCCGCCATAGTAATTGCCATTCTGATAAGCGTGAGCTCTTCATTCGTGGTTGGCGCACTAAAGGGGCGAATGGCAAAGAAGAGCTGGATCCGAGGCGGGATCGAGATGGCTGGACTCGGGACTGGAATCGCGCTGGTTGGCTATGGTATTGGATCAGAGCTTGCCAAGGTAGGGATCGTAAATGTTGCCCCCGGAGGATGAGCGAATGGCCATTTTCAGATCAGGCGCGTTGGTATATATTGCCATGTACAATAAAAGTTAGACGACGCTAACTTTTTTAGGCGGTGCTAACTTTATCCTATTGAAGGTTTGTACCGAAGTTCAGCTCTCTCCAGGATAAAGGCTGCATACAGCAAGAGCACCCTAGCTAGATTCCTCTCATACACCGGGCCGGCGCTTATCGTCAGCATGGCGTACATGGATCCAGGCAACTATGGCACGGACATCCAAGGCGGGGCAGCATTTGGTTACACCCTGCTGTGGGTTGTGTGGCTTGCCAGCGGGATGGCGATGCTTCTACAATACCTTTCTGGCAAGCTAGGGATAGCTACAGAGCGATCGCTGCCAGAAATAATACGCGAAAAATTCAGGAATAAAAAAATGTACGTGCTGCCTTACTGGCTGGCCGCAGAAGCGGCGGCTGCGGCTACAGACTTGGCTGAATACTTGGGAACAGTCATTGCGCTAAACCTGTTGTTTGGAGTGCCATTAATTTATGCCGCAATATTTGGTGCATTGGATGTAATAATAATCCTGACTCTGACCTCGCGCAAGTTCAGGATACTTGAGCAGCTCTTCGTGCTCTTTGTATCGGTGATAACTTTTGGCTACATCTACGAGCTCTTCGTTACCCAGCCTGATGCAGCGTCTATTGCATATCACTCGATTACGCCATCGTTTGCCGGAAGCCAGCAGGCCATCCTAATAGCAGTGGGCGTTATCGGGGCTACCGTAATGCCGCATGCACTTTTCATACACTCTTCGCTTACAAAGGACAAGGCGGAAGGTAAGTCTCTGGAAGAAAAGAGGAGGATGAGAAAGTTCCACCTGATTGAAAACATTGCTTTACTAACCATTGCAGGCATTGTCAACGCGTCCATAATGATAATGTCAGCTGCCGCTTTCTTTCCGAATAACTCTGATATCTCCTCAATATCAGAAGCTTACAAGACCCTGGTCCCATTGTTTGGCACGGCAGCTGGCGTCATCTTCCTCGTCACTCTCCTCTCGTCTGGAATAGCTTCTTCAGTAACGGGAACCCTATCAGGACAGGCCATAATGGAAGGCTTGCTGGGAAAAAAGGTAAACATCTGGGTCAGGCGATTCATAACCCGCTTTGTCAACGTCGTGCCCACCACTATAGCGATACTTCTAGGCCTAGACCCACTCAGCATACTGGTGTACAGCCAAGTCGTCCTGAGCCTTATGATTCCACTTCCAATGATTCCTCTAGTGATCCTAACAAGAAGCAAGGCGCTGATGGGCGAGTTTGTAAACAAGAGGATTACCACCCTGATAGCGATAGCCTCTGTTGGAATAATACTTGCATTCAACACGTACCTGATAATCTCTACATTTTTTAATTTAGGACAATAGCAAGTATCAGGATA
>JAJPHX010000091.1 GCA_021325075.1 Nitrososphaeraceae archaeon
ACTATCAACCGTGACTGTCATTTCAGACTATGTGTCTCATCATGCTCAAAGAGAGTCTTTTGCGTCACCTGCTTGATGCTGTCAGTGGAATCAAGTATCCTGCGGACGCGTTCTGCCCTTGCGAGCCCAAAGCCCGGTATAGTTGCAAGCTCTGCTGCAGACGCGTTAAGCGCCCTCTTGGGCGTCTTGAATTTTTCAAGCATCCTTACAGCAAGTTTTTCGCCAACGCCGGGCACCGACGACAGGACTGATAATTGCTGTATGTAGACGGGGTTCTCCTTCTTGATCTTTCTCAAGAGGGGGCCGGTGGCCTTGCCTTCCCGCAGGCTCTTGTTTACAAGCGTGACCAAGAATTGTGCAGTCTGGTCCGCGGAAGGCGTGTGTATTATTGGGATTCGAAACTCGGTGGCGACTGTCGCAAGCGCGTCGTAGGCAAGCGGCATGCGCTCTGCAAGTCGCTTCAAGTCCTTGTCTTCCATGTCTTCCGGGATTTCCGCGAGCTCGGCAATGTTGCCCTGCACAACCAGCAGTGGCTTTTGATAATGTTTGACAAGATCGGAACACTGGACAAAGAGCCGGCCGTCATAGGTCGAGCTCACCAGGTCGCGGACAGTCTTGCGCTCGACCGCAGTTTCAGGCGAAACGACATAGTCGCCTACCTGCAGCTGTGCAAAGTCAATGGTTGCGCCTGCCTTTTTCAACAGCTCCGGTATGCCGCTGTTTTTTTCACGTTCGTCAACGACTATCCTTATGGCAGGCACGACAAAATAGGTGGCTCGCCCACCCTATAATTTCTTATTCAGCTCGTGGCTTTGGACCTGCGCCAGCTGGCGCACTGCCTGGTGGCGCACCACCGCTTTGCATACCGCGTATCATTTCGTTTATCTTGGTTTCAACTTCCTTTAGGTTTTCCTTTACTCTAGTTTCCTGCTTGCCGAGAACCATGACCCGCGTGTTTGACAGCTCTTTCTTTTCTTCCAGTTCCTTGATGACCTCGTCCTTCTTTGCCTTGACAAGCACCGAGCCGGCGCTCTTGTACACCGCGTCGTCGGCTCCGGCCTTTTTCAGCTCTTCAAGTGCCCTGTCTGTTTCTACCGTTTCAACCTCCAGCTGCTGCTTTTGCATCATGATTGCCTGCAAGTTCTGCTGGAGCTGCTGTAAGCGTGATACCTGTTCCCTAAGCCAGGGCGGAAGTTCCTGTTCACTCATAAACGCGGTTATTCAGATCAGCAGCATATAAAATCATAGCGTTATCGGGTACTGCCAAATTTTTGGCAGTTCTTAATATTATCAAAAGCCAGTTGTTGTAAACGACTCAGTAACAGTCATTACTAAAGGCTAACGTTCTGAATAATCGTTATCCATGTTTTCGCGATTTAGGTAATGCACCTGTACGAAGCATCAGCCAGCCGCAAGTAAGAATTGATGCTTGCGCGAAGCGACGCAATGTCGTCTGTTTCTATCTTGAAAATAACGTCAGAATTTTGTAGAGAAATAGTTGCCCTGCCTTCGTCTTTTGGCAGGCGTGGAAGATCCGGGGCAAGCGCGGACCTTATTGAATCTGCAGCGCGCTTTTCTTTTGGCGATAACCTGACCTTAGCTTTGCAGCTTTTCAGTGTCAATGTCATATGCCCCCGACGCGACCTTGAACTCGCACTTGGGACAGAGCCATATGCCGGACGCGACCCTGCCAAACCTCAGCGAGCCGCAGGACGGGCACCTACGCTTTTTGTGAAGCGTGCGGTGAACCTTACCGTAGCGTTTGCGCACCGTAGCACCAAACTTGATCCCAAGGCCCTTCAGGGTTGTCGAGCCTTTTCTTTTGCTGCCAGCGCCACTAACCATTCTTTCCAGTCAACTCCCTTAATTTTGCCCGTACTTCCTCTCCTTTAATTCTTGCTGTCTCCCCAGCCTTCTTTAGCTGGTCAATTGTAAACGAGCCGGCAAACCCTTTCTGGACTGCGCAAAAGCCTTCAGGAGTGGTGTCTATAGTTATCCTTGCGTCCATGCAGGCTTCTTCCTCCGCCGTCGGGTCTAGCAGCACAGAGTCGCCGATCCTTATCGCAGTTATGGATACAGGAATCGTTGTTATCGGCATGTCCTTTGTCTGGCCGGTGTCGACTACCTTGCCGTCCTGCATCTCAAATATTGGCAGTTTCGCGCTCAAGAGCGCGGCCACTGTGGCGTAGGATGTGGCATCAAACAGGTTGCCATCTGCGTTTAGCACGCTGCAGTCCACGAATATTGTGTACACGATTTTGCCCGGAACAAGAGCCAGCTGGTCAAGGTCGACCATCTCTGATTCCCGAACTCCCCTGTCAACAACCCTCGCAAGCTCGACCACCTCTTCGTCAGGGGGTCCCGGCTCGACGTGGGGTGATGCTGTAGGCAGCACCTCGGCAGTCACTATGAGCGCGCCCTTGTTCTCCAGACCCTCAAATGGCTCGCCTGTTTCCACCTTGATGCCTGCAATCACCTCCGAGTCGCCCAGTTTTACGCGTGCAGACCCATTGGCCTTCTTTATGACGTCGATCTCGATCTCTAGCGGCCTCTGCTCTCCAAAGTCCCTGCCGTCAAGCCTCTTGCCTCTTGAAAGGGCATCCCACATCTGCTGCTTGCGCAGGTGTTCCACGATTATTGGCGAGCGTTTTGAAGAACTCATTATTGCGCTTCCTCCTTCATTTCAGTTTCATTGCCAAAATACTTGTGCATCAGCGCCTGCTTTTGGACTTCATAGACCATCTTGCAGCCTGCTATCGCCTTGTCGATGCACTCGTTGAACTGTTCTGGCGACAGCCTGCCGTCCAGTTGTAGCAGAGTCACTTGGTCAAGGCGCGGAAGGTATGCAATAGGCATGTCTGCTCCACCTTCCTTGTCCTCCGTGTCGTTGATGTCAAGCACTATTTTTTCGTCGACCTTGCCTGCCGCGCATGCCGCTACCAAGTCGCGCATGTTGATTCCTGCGTCAGCAAGCGCCACCGAAGCGGCTGTGATGCCCGCACACCGGGAGCCGCCGTCAGACTGGAGCACTTCGACATAAACATCGATTGCCGCCCTCGGGTAGTCCTCGAGCATCAGCGCCGGCTCTAGTGCCTCGCGCATGACCTTTGAGATCTCTACTTCCCTCCTCGAGGGAGCAGGATTCTTACGTGTATCAGTAGAGAACGGCGACATGTGGTACCTGCACCGGAGCACGCATCTGTCAGGAAGCGCCATGTGTTTTGGGTGCACTTCCCGCGGCCCGTACACTGCAGCCAGTATCTTGTTCTTGCCAAATTCAATGAAAGCCGAGCCGTCGGCATTTTTCACGGTGCCGACAGTGATCTTTACTTCGCGGAGCTCGTCTATAGTCCGCCCGTCTGTCCTTTTTCCATTTTCATCTATCAAATTTCTTGTTTGAGTCATTTTTCTTCTTCAACCTCTAATTCTTCTTCCACCTCGTCTATGGTGGACTCTTCCGGTTTTGAAGCTCCGGAAACCGCGTCACGCGGCGCCTCCTGCTGTTGCGGAGGAGTGTCCGGTATTCCAAGGAGCACCTTGATTCGCTGCGTCAGGTTTGCAGTGTGAGCTTCCTCTTCAACCATTCTGATTGCCCTCACTGCCAGTTTTATTCCTTCTGGAGTTCTTCCTGTGACAACCACGACGCCGTTCTGGCCTATAAGAACGCGAGTCTGTGTGGCCTGTTCGATCATCTGGATCATAGAGCCCCGCTTGCCTATCAGGCGTGGAACCCGCGTCGCAGATATCTTTAATGCCTCACCGCGTGGGATCTTGCCAAGGTCTCTGTCCTGAACGGTGAGCATCGGGTCACGCGTCCGGTCAAACGCCATTATCCTTGCGGTTATCATGTCGCCTATGGCAAAGTGCCTTCCCATGTCGTCCCTTGCCGGTGAAAAGTCGCGGCCAAATACGTCCTGCGCCGGCAGGTGTGCCGAAAAGCACGAGTTGATGTCCACCTCCCACGAAAGCGACGAATGGTCGACCACCTTGCCTATAACCAGATCGTTGACCCGCGGGATGTAAACGCCAGAAAGTGGTATGACTTTGACCCCGTCGCGGCCTGTCTCTGCAATCCCTATTCTTGTTGCAATGATAGAGTTGCCGGCCTTTATGACGTTCATCAGCGGCCTAAAATTCCCTTCGACTATCTTGTCGCCAGGGATCACGTACCTTCTTTTCACGTCGTGCATGTCTCAAGGGCTCACCACCGGGGCAAAGCGCCCTTTCGCAAATACATCATCATTTTTCATTTTTCTTTTTCTCCTTTTGTGCTGGTTAGTAACAGCTGACTTATATTTTAAGTGTAGATCTATCCTTCCTTCACTTGCGCAGAGCCCTTGGTAACAGAGCCAAGCCGGTCAAGGAACTGGCCCTTTATGCTGGCGTTCATTTCAAGGACAGCTCTAAGTGAGCCGTCTGAAAGCCATTCCTCGCCGTGGAGGTCGCCTGTCGCCTTGAGCACGCTGTACGACTGGGCCGCAAACTGGGGCGGGACGGTCACTGTAAGTTTCACGGTCTCGGACTTTAATGGCAGTATTTTCCTGAGCGAGTCGATTATGACCTTGGTCTGGTCTTCGGCCTTTTTGAACGGATCTATCGGAACGCGGGCATCGTCCATCGCAGCTTCAATCCTCATGACAGGGTGGGGCAGGTGAGTTTTCGGGTCTACAAAGCTTCGGTTGATAAACTGCACAATCTGCTTCCGCTTTTCTTCGACCATCTTCCTTCGCTGATCGGTTGTCAGGTTGAGCTCGCCCCTTGAAATTATCTGCTTTGCAATCTCGGTCGCGTCGGTAGTCTTGAAATGCTTTGTCATTTTCTCGCTCGATGCCCGGGAGCCCTTGTTTGCGTCAGAGTAGATCTCGTCTGACACAAGCACGCTTGAAATGTCTGCGCGCTTGCCAAGCTTGTATTCAAGGGCCGGGTCAGGCTTGACCAGCAGCTCAAACTTGTCCCCATCCAAGGTGAGACGGACGATTGTAAACTTGGTCTCGGTCATTTTTGTTGACCTGATCATTTCCGGAGTATATATGCATGTCAGGATACTCTGCAAAAATTTGCAACTTTCGGTAGATTTTTAAGGACGTTTTGGTGAGCTTTGCAAGTATTGGCTTCTCCATCCGTTGAAGTTGTCGAAAAATCCAACGAAAGGATTGTTGTCAGGTTTAACAATATTCCAAGGCAGTACGTCAACTCGCTCCGCAGGCTTGCGATAAGCGAAGTCCCCACTCTTGCCATAGATGATGTTGTCATTTTAGAGAATTCCTCTGTAATGCACGATGAAGCCGTCGCGCACAGGCTGGGGCTCATACCGCTCCGGACAGACCCGGGCAGGTTCGTCATGCCCCATGAATGCGACTGCAAGAGCACTCTTGGGTGCAGCAAGTGCAGGGTGCTGCTAGTGCTGGACGCGGAGGCAAATGAAAAGACAAAGGTTGTGACGTCAGGCGAGATGGTATCGGAGGACGAATTGGTAAAGCCAGTCAGCAAAGACATCCCAATTATCGTGCTTGCGCCAAACCAGAAGCTAAAGTTTGAAGCCTATGCAAGGCTTGGGATCGGCAAGGATCATGCAAAGTGGCAGCCGACAGCGGCGGCAGTAGTCAAGGACGGTAAGGATGAAGACGAAATAATTCTTGTAATAGAGTCAAACGGCGCGCTGACGGCGGAAGAAATACTGGCCGCATCTGCCGAGAGGCTGGCGGCAAAGGTCAAGAACTTCAAGCAGATGGTATCCTCGCTCAAAGTTCCAAAGAATGCCTAGGTACATTTATTTGGGGATCTTTTGATACGAGTTGACATCACGTATGTTTGCCAATACAATGGTTGATAGCACTATCTGGACTCTCCGCCAGGCCTTCAAGAAGAACAAGGCCCCGATCTGGCGCGCCCTTGAAGAAGAGCTCGCAGGCCCAAGGGCGAACCGGCGCGAAATCAATGTTCGCAGACTGGCGGAAATTACCAAATCTGACGAAGTAGTTGTAATTCCGGGCAAGGTCCTTGGAACTGGTGACCTTGGACACAAGCTGACCGTTTGCGCTTTTTCAATATCTGAAAACGCCGCCAAAAAAGTAATCACTGCTGGCGGCAGAGTAGTTACGTTTGAAGACCTGATTAAAAAACATCCAGACGGAAAAGGGGTGCGCATAATTGGCTGATCAGAAGACAATGACAAAGCAGCAAAAGACAATAGTCGTCGACGCGACAAGCTGCATCGCAGGCAGGATGTGCTCGCACGTTGCAAAGCTGCTCTTGCAGGGCAACAGGGTGACAATCGTAAACGCAGAAAAGGCCATGCTGTCAGGCAACCGCTACAAGACAATTGAGCTGTACAAGGAGCACCTTGAAATCAATTCAGTCACGAACCCGATCCACGGCCCATTCCACCCAAGGAGACCGGACACGATGCTGTCCAAGATGGTGAGAGGAATGTTGCCAAAAAGAAAGTCGAGTGGCATCGAAGCATTCACTCGCCTGAGGGTATATATCGGGGTGCCTGAAGAAATGAAAGGCAGCAAGATGGAGTCGTTTGCTGACTCGAAGATCACAAAGCCAGAATCATACTATATTTCGATAGGCGAAGTCGCCAAGCAGATAGGGTGGAAGGTATGACAAACAAAGTAGACCTTTACCCCGGCCAGAGAAAGTCAAGTAGGGCCGTTGCCACCATCGCAAAGGGCTCGGGCAAGGTTAGGATAAACAATACGCCGGCAGAGCTGGTAGTTCCTGATGTAGCCAAAGAGCTCGTCATGACTCCAGTCACGCTGGTGGGCGAGCTGCGCAACAGGATCGACATTGACGTGCAGGTGCACGGCGGCGGCTTTATGGGACAGGCTTTTGCAAGTGCAGTGGCGATTTCTCGCGCTCTCACAGGGCAGGAAAAGGGCGGCAAAGACCCGAAGGAGCACCCGTTTACAAAGAGCGTGCGCGAAGAGATCAGGAAAAAGATAACTGAATACGACAGGCACTTGCTATCCGGCGACAGCAGGCAGACAGAGTCGAAAAAGTTCGGCGGTCCGGGCGCAAGGCGCAGAAAGCAGAAATCGTACCGTTAATTCCACAATTTATGATTCAGGCTATGCAGTGCCCACTGTATATGCTTGATCACAACGCGATGCATTGAAGCCGCTTTTGCAGCACATTAATCAAATGTATCCGCACGCCAGTTATCTGTTCTATTTCTGTTAAATGCCATACACTGCAGCTGCATTTTGATATTTGCTATGAAAGATCGTGCGGCTGACGTGTTCAAAGAACATGCAGACAAACAAGACTATTGGCTGAGCGAGCTTGAATCGCTTGGGATAGAACCCAAGAGGAAAAACGAGCTGAATGATAGAGAGGAACTTCAGGCCCTTGCCGAAAATATCAAGGAAGTGTATTACCAAGACTACAAGACCATCTACGGCGATAAAGTTGATGAATCAAGCTTTGATTACATTATCTAGTGACTTTGGATTTCTGCATAAATTCGCGCTTTACCGACCGATAGGCGGCCATTGAGGCCACTGTAAGCGTGCCTGCCAAAAGCGCAGCAGGAATTGAAAGGAACGCAGAATACTGGTAAAGCATGATGTCAATAGTTGCAGCAGCTATTATGCATCCGCTTTCTGCGGAAATAAGCACTATAAGGCTTGCCTTGATGATCCGCTTGGCATTGGATTTTCTGTGAAGCTTTGTCATCATGGACAGGCCGGATGCAAAGTTTACAAAAGTCTGCTTGATGCCTGCCGCATATCCTGTCGAGCCATTACCGTGCTCCATGTCTCCACACCCACACACGATCTCGTCCTCATCGTGTGCGTTGGCACTCCTTCCAAGGATGCTTGCAAAGGTGGTAAAGCCGGCAAATGCATAGGCCATGATATAAGACATCGTTATCCCAAAAGAATTGAACCCGTAGTGCCACAATGCCAGGAATCCACCAATTTCAGCCGAAGCGACGCATAGCACCTCAATCCCGAAGGATGAAGGAAACAGCCTCTTTGTCTCTTTCAAAAAGAGGGCGGTGAATGAATTTCTCTTTCTGGCCTTTATCCCAATGATAGATGCCAGCGCTATACTGATCCCTACCATCGGTACCAATAATATCTGGGCGCGTGAAGTAGGTGGCGATATCTTGATCGACTCAAATGCGTGCTGGGCAGTAGCCAAATGCACGTCATAGTAGTTGACGGAGCTATCGTACTGGAACACATACGCCAAGTTGCCATAGACCGTAAGGACCTGCATCGTCCTTGCAGCGTCTTGCGGGTCGCCGTAGGTTATTACAAGCCTAACGGCGGGGTTTCCGTCAATGGTTATCTTGCTGGTCTCGTCAACTTTGGCATTATCTATGTTTCCGCTTATCCTCTCGATTGTGTATTTTACATATCCGTCAAGCGACATGCCAAAGGGCAGTTTTTCCACAGATATGCGCATTATGGTAGATGTGTCATCTGCTGACTCAAAATCCACGACTTGCGTTTTCTTGCCTTCCGCCAGTATGTCCACAGCCGTGGGCTGGAGCTCCTTTAGCGGAATCAGGGGCAGGTGCCAAGGGGTAATGTCTGAATGAAGCCAAGGGTTGTCACCTTCAATAAACCAGTCAGAAGGCCGGTCCATCGTTATTCCAAAATAGGGATCAAAATATGATTCAAAATTCTGCTGCGCGCTGGCATGTCCAATCCCAGCTGCGACAGAGAAAGCCAGCATAATACCAACAATCAGTACAAGATAACGAATAATCACGGACCTGAAGGATAGCTCTGTTACCATCAGATAAGATCTATGTAACAGAATTCTGGATTATGCCTCCATGTAAACAGCTAATGAGAGCATGTTGTATGAATATTTTG
>JAJPHX010000020.1 GCA_021325075.1 Nitrososphaeraceae archaeon
GAGATCGAGCGCCCGCGCACAAGCCCCTTTTCAAGGGCCTTTCTGTAGACGTACGCCGCCTTTTCAATCACCGCGTCGCCCACTGCCAGCTTGTCCTTTAGCCTGTCAAGCTCGGAAAACGCTTGGCGGAAGTTGCGGTCTACCGGCTCGTGCACCTGGCTCCTGCTATCCCATGTCCTGAGCCTCTCGATCGTGCTCTTCATGGAAGCAGACAGCGGCTTGCCGGAGGCGTCCTTGTCCACTGGCCCGATTATTGTTGCAAGCCCCATGTCGTGCATGGCAAGAGACGTTGGGATACCTGCCCTGCTCCTGTCCTCATGCTCTTCCTTTGAGAATGCACGCCATTCCGGGCCGAGCTCCTCAATTCTTTCACTTACTACAAATCCACAGTTTCCGCAAAACATTTCACCGCTAGAGTTGTCAGTTACCATCGAGCCTCTGCCGCATCGTGGGCAGCGGTCTCCAAACATTGAAACATCTTTTACCAACTTTTTTTCACCAAAACTTTTTTGGCTGCGCTAACAGCCTTATATAAATATTTTATTCTTATATATAAAGATTCTGTTGGTGTGCCTCTTGACACCTCTCAACTTAATAGATTTTAGCTAACGGAAGCTCGTTATTTATAAGACGTTTTTGTTTGGACCGTGCATATTTGTAAATCCTATAACGGCTTAGGGTTCTGTTTGATCTTCGGGTGTCGCGAACGGTTGTTGATTTTCGGTTGGTGCAAAGTGGCTGGTATGCTGCATTATTTTATGAATTGTATATATGGTTCCAATCTAGTAACGATATTCTCTTTTCTTCCCATTCCCATGTAAGTTTCTGCAAGCATTTGATAGAATAATGCTTCTCCAAGCTTGCCCTTTCTAAATTCTCCATCAGCCTGTCTTGACAATCTCAAAATATGCTTTTCCAATTCAAAGTTAAACCGCGTGACCTGTGTCATACCCTCTCCTTTATAGTCGAGAGCCTTTATCATATCAATGATCTCTAATCGCCTTTTGACTAGCTGTGCGTTTGTCGATTCTGAACCTTTTATTGTTCCCAACTTTCCCATTAGTGCTTAGCCTTAGAGGTTGGTTTTGCTATTTATCGATAGCTCCAACAGTTGCTTCCATCCTTTAATATCCAGACCTGCCGCCTGTGCTGGAGTTTCACCTTTCAATGCTTGATGCGGTTTGACAAAATTGTACTGGATTCGCTGTCCTTCCGCCAATGGTGTCTGTCTTGTTTTCCAGCCGCGTTGTACCTTGACCCTCTCACATAGAGTGCCGTTCAATCGCTCAATGCGATTGTTTGTCGCGTGTGGCTTGCCTACTTCACAATTCGCTACATGGGTCGGTATTCCGGCAGGCTCTAAAGTCTTGATACCTTGGTTGTATGACTTTAGCGAATATGTGAATCCAGTATAACTTTGTGAAACCTCACTAAGCGATGAGCGGTGAAACACCAACAGCGGCAAAAGGCTTGCAAGTGAAAGGTTGGAAAGAACTATTGGAAAAAACAGTAGCCAGATCAGCTAAAGACAAATAATAGTAAAAGCTGCTCTGGACATAGTCGTGATCGAGCCTCTTCCTGAAGATTCTGCGATAGTTTTTACTCTCATAAAATCATATTCAGGAATAAAGGGCAAATACCTAATACTCGAAACAGGTTTTGACCACAACAGAACAATCGAAGCGGTCAAGACACTGGTTCTACGAAACTTGGTATCTGTCGACCTTTCAAACTATCCTAATTTTAAGGAATGTCGGATGTATCCAAGAGTTTAATCATCAACCATTTTGCAACAAGTATCTGCAACAACGTTCCAGTGCAGCAGCACCGTAATCTGCTATATGTTTTGTTTTTCTATCGAATACTTTTTGTATTATTCCGTTAGTCATTCAAATTTCTATACATTTACAAATCTTGGCAATTATTAACCTCTTTCTGCGTTATTGCCAACCTAAGCAGGTCCTGCCATAATTTGACTTCTAAGCCAGTCGCGGCGACTGGTATTTTGTCATCTAATGCCATACCTTTATCTACTGTCGGAGTCAGCTGCAAGGTACACTATTCATAGAAGATGTCATGTATAGTGAAATCAAACCTTTTTGTTCACAACCTGCGATATTTCCTAAAACCGCGTTGTTATCGATCACAAGTTTGGGATACATCACGCTTTCACTATTATTGGAGTGTGCCAGGCCTAGCGTATGTCCCAATTCGTGCTCCAGAATATGCCTCAGATAGCCACTGTTATACAGAGTATCCACACGAAATATGGTTATTTGAGCAGATACAATATTTCCATTAAGTGTTGATAACAAAGTTTGACCGAACTTGCTAGGCGAAGTAGGATGGCTTTCAGAAGTCAATACGATTGTAATATCGGCAGGCTTGTTCCCCGCGTCATGAATCATGTCATGATCGATAAGTGTCGGGAAGCGCTTCTGTGCTTGATCAAGAACATACAACATCTTAATCCAAGTTGTTGAATTCCCAGAATCGTGACCAAAAATGACATCCTTTGAGTAGCTCAATATCTTCTCCTTATCCTCTAAGCCGTCTGCAGCGATAAATGAAACAGCAAGTACGTTCTTTTGCTCAACATCCCAAAAGCCCGTTAGATTGATAATCTTTGGAATTTCGTTATTTTGTTCCTGTGTGCCAAAATCATCTAGATATTCTACCACGGCCACAGTAGATAGCCTGGCTTCTGTTATCACGCTTGTTCTTAGTCCCTGCTGTGGCAGTACTTGCAGGTTGATATTGCGCGCATTAGATGATGTCGCTGCCAGATGATGTCTGTTTATTGCTGTTCCCGTATGTTGAATGGTGTCGTTCATCAGCAACCCGCCTGCTCCGGACATCAAGATCCAGATTGCCAACACTCCAATAGCCAGGAGTTGCGACATTAGGATATCTATTAGTACCATAGACATAATCTCTAAGGTGTAGTACAGAACCACAGACATCAACCAAGCATAACATGTCAATTAGTTTAGGCAGAGGCTTTCTGCCCACTAAACATCAGCATAATATCCAGACAATCTTCCCTCAACTGCGATCAAATTTTGCTTGCGCAAGTATTCCTTGAGCAAATGCCTATGGCAAAATTTCCCCTCAGGCTCGTAGCACAAAAGCGTGACAGTCTCGCCATTTCTCAATAACTTGCAGACACCATCGAGGTCATCTCTTGTCACATCTGAACCCTAAAGATACGCAAGATATTGCTTTCCAAATTCCTGCTCTGTCATCTTGCCTGCCTTGAACTTCTTTAATGCTTGATCCGGCGGGGAAAGGTTCCTGAGCCACTCCTTGTAGCCGATGCCTTTCTTGAACCCTTTTATCCTTGGATGATAGCGCGTTATCAAGATTCTGAAGCCGTCTGAATTATCTGCAGGATCGTAAACAGACTTGGTCTTGATCCAGCCGGGCGGCATTCGAAAGTATATTGTGGCATCTTTGCTTAAATGCCTAATCCCTATGTGCAAAGAAAAATTCTTTTACCTTGGCTTGTGGCGCTTGCGCCTTTCCGCCTTGGCGTACTTTTTGCTCCCCGATCTCTGGGCGCTGTAAGCATGAGTTTTTGTGACGTCGCGTTTTCGTGGCATTTGCTGAAAATAGCGTAATGCGGGTATTATATACTATCTTCTGGATCAAGTCGCCTTAGTTTAAAACTAGATTCTAGAATACACTGGTCTCATTGTCCCCTTGATGCCCGCTGCTGTTCTCCAAGAGAATATCTTGGTGGCTGTTCGTTGGCTTTTACAAGCATCCCTTTGAGTCGGAGGCCGTTTAATGCATGTGGAATATCGTTGCGATTTCTCAATCCTACATACATTTTTAGCTCAGATATAGTCGATTTGGGATGTACTCTTAAAATGTCAATCAATGTCTGCTCATGCGGGGTAAAGAACTTTGTCGTTGTCATCACCAAATCGAAACGTCAGCGCGGCACTTAACCTAGGCAGTAAGTATTCCATACCGCTCTACACTCTAATTTTCCCATGTCGCGGAATTGCCATAGCCAAAGTGTATAAGGAGTGTCTGCTAGTGGGTAGCGACGCAGGATAAAGACGTGTTCAAGGCCCGAAAGCCGGAAGTGTTGCTTGGTCGCGGACTTCCGGCAAGTAGGGTTCAAAAAAGATGGAAACCGCGGCGACTTGCCCACTGATCCCGGCGGCTGTGTTTTTGTTAGAGGGGAATGGCTTATCCTACCTTGAGTCTTCTTTCAGCTTTGACATCCTTTTTTCTATCTCGCTCACTATCTGACGCTGGTTTGAGTAGCCGGTGTTTTTGTAGAGCTCAAGGTTCTTCTTCAATGTCTTTAGCAGCCACTTCCTGTCCTTAAACTCGTAGAATGTATTCTCCCATTCTTGCGAAAATGCCGTGATGACCTTGACCACCTTGCCTAGAACGTTTTGCTTTGCCACCGTATATGACGATCCTGATAATGGATCTTCCACGCTGACTGCACCATCAACTATGCTCACCTTTGTTACTCTGATGTGCTCGACTGCCAGATCCTTGACGTCTGTCATCTGCAGCGCTTGGATGTAGTCTCCTGTCTTTAGCATGTCAACAACAGCATAGACAATGATGTCGCCTGGATACATCAGGTTTGGGATATATCTATCCGATATGCCGACATGGCCCGAGTCCGCTATCAACAGTCCGTAATCGTCCTGCAAGTACTTTTTGCAGGTCCAGTAGACATGCGATCTGTCAGAGGCTGCCACGCGCTTGAGCACCTCCATAAGCACATTGCCAACATTCTTGCCATCAAGCATGGTTATCTCGTCAGCGATCGCCGCTATCTTGTCTTTCTTTGTTAAAAGTGGAGGCGAGATCGACTGGGCATTATTATTGTTGTCAGGTTGAGGAGTCGAAGACAACAAAATCTACTATAAGATTCTTCCTAATAAGATTAACCAAATTAGAAACTGAGCACAAACAATAAATTGACTAACAAAGGACATCAAGTGTGATGCAGGACAAAACCCGGATTCCAAGGTGGCTTGTTGAAAGCGATCCATCGTGGGAAAAATCAATTGATTCGGACCTTGGAATACTAAAGTGGATAAAGAAGGGGACAAATATCCAGGCAGTATGCCAACCAACTAGCATGTTTTGCGAAATTCTAGGGCAGAGCGAAAGCGATGCAGGCCTATCAGACATTGCAGCCAACATTAGAATGGACAAAGCCGCAGCCCTCTCGTCAGGTGCCGGCGACATCACAAAGTACCTCTCTAGCAGGTACCTGAACCCGGGAATCAATGGCCCGCGCTTTGACCTGCGAAAGACGCGCAGGTCCTAAGCCGAACTTTTCTCTTATTCATAATAATCGAGGAATCTTTTAGCTAAAGACACCACAAACCCTTAAAGCTTAGCTTCTACTATTCCATCGTTTTACCTGACCCCGAAATTGTTGCAGGCCAAATTTCCCTATTGCTCCCCGCGCCTGCAACAATTATTTTATATACAAAGTCCATAAAGTGTTGATTGCCTATTGTCACTTCATGATGCGGTTCAAAGGCTATCCAAGGATGCGATCAAGCTTGCCCGTGGCAGCAGGGTAGTGGGACTTGGCAGCGGAAGTACGGTGTCGCACATTGTTCGGGAAATGTCAAAACTGCCTGGCAAGGAGTCAATGGAGTTTGTGCCAACCTCGCTCCAGATAAAAATAGAAGCCGAAAAAAGCTCGCTCCAGATAGCTGACGAGAATATGATACCCGAGATAGACATCGTCTTTGACGGTGCCGATCAGATCGATGCCAAGTTCAACATGATAAAAGGCGGAGGAGGTGCACTTTTGAGGGAAAAGATCCTAATTTCTGCGGCTAAAAAGGTAGTGATAGTTGCAGACGCGGCAAAGTTTGTGCAGTCATTTTCAAGGTCTGTACCAATAGAGGTTCATCCAATGGGCCGCTCTGCTGTTGCAATGAGACTTGCAAAAGAAGGTGGCCAGCCGGTTCTGCGCACGCTTGATAAAGGCTACCCCTTCATCACTGAAAATGGAAACATCATCCTCGACACGACATTTCCTTCAATACCCGATCCAAAAAAGAAGGAATTTGAGCTAAAAATCATTCCAGGTGTCCTCGAAGTTGGGCTGTTCACAAGAAGAGCTGACGTATATTATAAGGCGAAAAGCGACGGCTCTTTCGACACTATCACCTTCTAGCGTGATAGCTCTAGAACATTTGAAATGATTGTTTATCTAACACCAAAATGCATTCATCGCTATGAGCAACAGCCCTCCGCCAGCAAAAAAATCACTGACACAAGAGTTCTTTGATTTCCTCAAGACCTTTGGCGTAATCGGACTTGCGATAGCATTCGTTATTGGAGCTGCAGCTTCAAAGCTGGTGAC
>JAJPHX010000030.1 GCA_021325075.1 Nitrososphaeraceae archaeon
GACAATATAAACTCCATGATGGACAGTTCAGGTAGATTTGTAAATAAATTCCAAATCCCTTACTAGGCCGAAGCAACCTGATTAAAGCACGATTTGCAATAATAGCTCCGAACAAGAACTTGTCCTATTTCCTCGTCTACTCTGTGAGTTGCGCCGGCGTCACACATCGAACATCTTAACTTTCTTGGTTGCGTATACTTTGTAGGCGGAACAGTCTGCATCTGTTCTTCTGATGTTGTAACTGAAATTCGGCTATTGTAGGTTCCTGAAATCATGGCACGATTTACGCATATTGCAGGCGCTCGTCATTTTTAAGACGGAAGTAAGTATCGTTGTTTCAATTACTCAGAATGCTTGATACAAAGATAGAAAATACAAGTTATTGCAGAGCAGTTGCCGTAAGGCGTTGTCTACCTAGATGCCTAGCACCATTTGCACATATGGTCGCTCCATGTTTGTATGGCACGTGTAGCATTGGCCGCATTTTGTGCATGTCATAATACTCCGCTTATCACAGTTGTTGCAGTTAACGGCAACCAATTGCCTTGCTGCAGCAAGAAAATCATGTCTTTTAGCCATGAAATTGGAGAGCCACTTTGGCTAATTAAGAATTGGAACACCAAGGGGAGAGGGGGGTATAGGCAACTCCACCTTGAATGTTTCTTCCTATTCTTCATCATCGTCTTTGCCTTTGGCATACTTCTTTTTGGGCGACTCCTCGTCGGTGTCGTCCATTCCTTTTTCGTTTACGGTAAACCTGGTGTCTCCGTAAGGATGGTATGGACTGTCAATCATCTTTGCAATCCTGTCATTGCCTGCTTTGCGTAGGTATATCCTGTACGTCGACGCGTGACCGATGACATTTCCGCCTGCTGGCTTTGTTGGGTCGCCAAAGAACGTGTCCGGGGTTGATTGCACTTGGTTTGTTATCACAACGGCCACACTATAGATTTCCGCAATTCTCACTAGCCTATGCAATAGTGCGTTCAGCTTCTGCTGCCTGTCGGCAAGCGTTCCTCTGCCGGCAAACTCTGCGCGGTGGAGCGAAATGATGCTATCTACTATGACTAATTTCGCACCGAATTGCTCGATAAACTTGCCCAAGTCCTTAACAAGCAACTCAAGGTGGGAGCTGTTGTACGCCTTGGCGATATGGATATTCTTTAGCACATCCTCGGAATCAATGCCTCTTGCCCTTGCTATCTGGTCGATGCGCTCGGGCCTGAATGTTCCTTCAGTATCGAGCAGGATCACCGAGCTTCCTAGACCTCCGCTTTCCACCGGCTGGTGAGCCATCACACTAAGTGTATGGCAGATCTGCGATTTGCCAGAGCCAAATTCCCCATAAAACTCGGTGATTGCCTGAGTCTCTATACCGCCTAAAAGCAATTCGTCAAGCGCCTTTGAGCCGGTGGAGCAGCGAAGAATCGACCTTCTCTTCTCAAGCTGAACATCTGCAGTGGTAAACTCGTTATCAAGAAAATTGGATTCCCGGAGCAGTTTTTGGGCTGCCATGATATAGTTTGCGGCCGCATCCTTTGTTCCTCCGATTTCTGTCGCCAGCTCGTCCGCGCTCACCGTGGCCAGCTGGATTACAGAGCTGATGCCTGCTTCCTTTAGTTTCTTTGAGGCACTCGGCCCTATTCCTTCTACGTCTTCAAGTTCAAGGTGAAGGACGCTAACTTGTTTCTGCTTTGGTTCCTTTTCAGTCATATATGCATGGCAAATTCGGCTGTGCCTATAAAAACAGGAAGTGTGTCTAGGGGGAGGGGGTATGCCCAAAAACAAGCCTTACAACCCCTTTCCATGCCTTGACAATACGAGTGACCATATTATCCAGCTTGACAGAAGTGCATATTTGGCAGTATATAAAGACCATCATGGCAGCTTGCATGTGTACCGGCAAAGTTTGCAAAAAGGGCAATTTGTTAACTATTCCACGCTTGTTTGCGCGGATGTTAACATTTCTGCAAACAAACTGTCCTATCCAAATAGGAGAAAAGTGCGAAGTGCGGGATTCGAACCCGCGATCCCGAGCTTGGGAAGCTCGTACCTTAACCAGGCTGGGCTAACTTCGCACAACTAAAAACCGTGAATGGTGAAAATAAAAGCGTTTGTGAAACGGGATACGGACCTGCAAAGAACAGAAACACATGCAGATCGTATCTTGTTGTGGAACCATCAATATAGAATATGTAGTTCATATAGAATATGGACGGATGCCATATATTCACGTAGTCTATCAGCTGATATATGAGAACCGGTTTTCTCTCTTGGGTTCGCTCTAACGACAAGGAGATTATAGATAAGCTCGAATCGCAAAGTGCGAATTTACTAAAGGCTACAGGCACGCTTGTAGAGCTAGTATCAAATTTTGATAACGTCAAGGAAAGCAAAGCAAAAATAAAAGATTTGGAACACGAAGGCGACAAAATAACTCACGATATTTACATGGAACTTGACAAGACCTTTGTAACGCCGATTGATAGAGAAGACATATCCAAGCTCACAAGTGCAGTTGACGAAATCCTTGATTATACTGATGGAACCGCTGAACGGTTTGTGCTATTCAAGATAAAAGAGCCAACCACCTACATGATCGAGCTGGCCAAGGTGTTGTTGTCTGCCTCTCAGGAAGTTCATTTGCTCATGACACGCCTGCGGCATTTCAAAAACTCCTCAGACCTAATAGAGCACTGCCGCAACATAAGCAAGTATGAGCATGAGGGAGACGCGATTTACAGGACTGCGATAGCCGTGCTCTTTGAAACCAACAATGCCGTTGAAATCATCAAGTTAAAGGAAATCTATGAGACACTGGAAGGCGCACTTGACCGGTGCGCCGACGTATCAGATGTATTTGAAGACATTGCGGTAAAGTATGGTTGATTTGTTTTGGCTGGAGAAGTATTATACGTAGTCTACGGTGCAATAGCGGCCGCGTTATTTTTTGACTTTGTAAACGGCTTTCATGATGCTGCAAATGCAATTGCAACGGTCGTCGGCACTAGAGTGTTGCGGCCGCTCCAAGCAGTAGGCATTGCAGCTGTTGCAAATTTCTCCGGCCCGTTTATTTTTGGTACAGCGGTAGCGGCAACTGTCGGCAAGGGAATAATCCAGCCCGAGTTTTCTACAGTCTATGTGATAATTGGTGGCTTGGTTGGGGCAATCGTATGGGATTTGGTTACTTGGTGGCTTGGCCTTCCTTCTTCCAGTAGCCATGCGCTAATTGGGGGTTTGGTTGGTTCTGCTCTCATGGCAGGCGGAACAAAAGCTGTAATTTGGGGAACAGGCATCCAAAATGTCCTGACCTTCATGGTCGTGTCGCCATTGGTAGGATTGGCCGTTGCTTATGGCATTGCGCTTGCAATAATGTACTTTTTGCGGCGCAGGAACCAATCCAAAGTCAACAGGGTGTTTGGAAAACTTCAGATCGGGTCCTCGGCTTTCTTTTCGCTTACCCATGGCGCAAACGACGGGCAAAAGACGATGGGCGTGATAACTGCGCTTTTGATATCAAGTGGAATAATAAGCGGAGGGCAACATTTCACAGTTCCTCCTGCAGTAATTCTTGGAGCCGCTGCCGCAATCGCTCTTGGCACTTTCTTTGGTGGCTGGAGGATAGTAAAGACCATGGCCTTCCGCCTGACTAGCTTGCGGCCTTATCAGGGATTTGCCGCAGAAACAGGCGGTGGAGCAATACTGACTTCTATGGCATGGCTTGGAATTCCCGTGAGCACCACGCACGCAATTTCTGGCGCGATCATGGGAGCAGGATCCACAAAAAGATTTTCTGCAGTAAGGTGGGGAATGGGAAGAAAAATAGTCTATGCATGGGTAATAACAATACCGGCAAGTGCCGCGGTTGCAGCCGTGTCTTTTCTAATAATAAAAGCTATGACCGGCTAAATGATTTGACGCACTTTTCGCAGCATCTTTTCAGGACAGTTATTTCGTTAATGACGCCATCAACAAACACATCATAGGATGCAGAGCCGACTTTACAAATATCACACGAGATAACCTGAAGGCGCCGGACCTGTTCAGAGATAGGATTCATGCTCACAATCCTCAAGTTTGAATCTAGAGCTGTTGCCATGA
>JAJPHX010000031.1 GCA_021325075.1 Nitrososphaeraceae archaeon
ATCCAAAGGGTTAATATTGTAAAACACAAACCTTCTCACGGGATGATGAATACTCTTTCTGTATTATGATGAAAGTACTAGGGTATCTGACCTCAAACTCTTCATCTTGGGCTAGCGAAACCATTCGCGGCTGCAATGAACCTGATGAAATCATGTGCAAGGTTGCGGCGCTCAAGCTGATCCATCTCTGAAATCTGGCTGTCTGTCATGCGGAAGCACCTTCTGAGTACTATTGCCACCAGCTTATCCGTGTCTTCAAAATACTTTTTCATTGATTTGGCGTTAAGAGCATCCAGCTTTTTGTTCCTCTCTTCGCCCATCGTGATGACTATCCTGATCTCGTCAGGCTTTAAGGCGTCATAGACGGTGTACTCTTTGCCGCCATGATGGAAGATCAGGTGGTCCACGCCTACCGTAAGAACCCTGTGCATTTATTTCTTCATATGAAAAGTCAGCTTACCGTCTTGTACTGTTGCTGCGCGTATCTGGTGCGCGCCTTCCTCATCGCCGCAAATATGGCGATTATGCCGGCCACCCACAGCGCCCCAAGCATAATGTTTGTCAGGCTGACGTACATGTACGGGAGCGCCTCTTTGAGGTCGGCCTTGATCCCGTCCGTGGTCTGGTGCATGTCCCTCATTGCCGCGTTGTATGCTTCGCCGTGTGGAGGCATTTTCGAAGTGGCGGCCGCCCTGACAAGTATGTTGTCAAGCTCTGCATGTATTAGCGTAAAGTCAGTCCGCTGCGTTGGAAAGAGCCAGACAGGGTTTCCTTTCCCCGGTAACAGGTTCTGGGTCAGCTTCACGTACTCTGCCAGCTGCTCTGGCGTCTGGGCGGTCTCAGCCCGCGCGATAAAGCCCATGGCCTGATTCACCGGGTACATCGTTGACAGGTACCCATAGTAGGCAAAGCCAGCTCCTATTATTAGAAACGCAACCACGCCTACGAGCACTGCCCGCGGGCTCACCAGCCTTCTGCCGGAGCCGTTGCCGGTAATCATGCTCTTGCTAGTAGCCACGGCAGGGACGCGCAGACCTGCCCGGCGCTTCTTTCTGAATGTAGAATGCACTATGCTCAGGTACGCTATGTAGATAAACCCAATAGTTGGTATCGCAAGCGTCGGCGCAACAACCGGGTTTTTGGAGACCAGCGCAATGAACACCCCGATGCACCCATAGATTGCAAAGAATATCTCGAGCAGGGTAGTCTTTGTGAAAGGCAAGACGTATTCCTTGCCCCTCCAGTCGTCGCCCTTGTTCACGATCCCAAATTTCGGAGTGCGCAGAAATTCGTTCTTTTTGCCCACTACCGCGTCAAATACTGCCACCGTGTTGTTGACCGCCAAGCCTGACGAAAAGAACATCAGGAAAAAGAACTGCCGCGCCTTCCCATGCCACTTGTGTTTCCATGTCCTGTTGATGACAATCAGATAGCCGCCGGGTCCCATCATGAGATACATTGCCACAGCAAGAAGAGGTGCCCAGCTTGTGGTGTAGAGTGTGTAGTCCAGCGCAAGGAGCATCGGGATTACTAGAAATTGTATCAGAAAGAGTGGATGGACTACATGCCTTGTGAGCTGCAAAAACGCCTGCGCCTTGGCCTCGATTGGCACCTTTCGGTGCATCATGATATCGCTTGTCAGCTTCATCGCGACCTGCACTCCGCCTTTTGCCCATCGGAACTGCTGGCGCTTTGCCGCGTTCATTTGTACGGGAAGCTCGGCATCAACAACCACGTCTTCTAGAAATAGGCACTTCCATCCCTTCATCTGCGCCCTGTAGCTTAGGTCGAGATCCTCTACAAGAGTGCTTGTGTGCCAGCCGCCAGAGTCGCTGATGCAGGATGCCCTCCAGATGCCGGCGGTGCCGTTAAAGTTCATGAAAAGCGGGCCAAGACTCTTTGCCTTCTGCTCCACAAGAAAGTGCAAGTCAAGCGAAACCGCCTGAGCCTCTGTCAGGGTGGAATATTTTTCATTGACGTGCCCCCACTTTGCCTGCACAAGCCCGAGCTTTGGGTCAGCGAAAAAGTGGCCTAACGCCTTTTTCAAAAACCAAGCTGGCGGTATGAAATCGGCATCAAATATAGCGACAAATTCGCCCTTGGCAGTCTTCATCCCGGCCTTTAGCGCGCCGGCCTTGTAGCCTGACCTGTCTGTCCTGTGTATGTGCACGATGTCAAACCCCTTGAATCGGTATTCGTCCACTATTGACCTGATAAGGTCGACGGTGTCGTCGTCTGAATCGTCAAGCACCTGTATTTCCAGCCTGTCCTTGGGATAGTCCATCCTGCACACCGCGTCTATCAGACGCTTTGCCACGTATTTTTCATTGTACAGCGGCAGCTGTATTGTGACTGACGGCAGCGTGCTGGCAGGCAGCTCTATTTTCTGGCGCTTTCTCTTTTCGTGCCGGATGTTGTTGTGCGACTGGTAGGCAAGGTAATAGAAATTGAGCGTGTATACCATAGTTATTGTGGCAACTGTTATGAAAATGAGGTAGAGGAAGTTGCCTGGCCCGTACATGATATCTACTCTTGGAACGAATATTATCCTGCTTTCTATTTATAGCTACTTGCTTCTCAGCCTTTGGTGAATATCTTTACCGCCTGCGGTGGGCACACGTTCTCGCA
>JAJPHX010000133.1 GCA_021325075.1 Nitrososphaeraceae archaeon
ATGTCAGGCACACTCCTTCAATCCATACTTACATTTCAGATGGTCGCTCAATACTTTTCCAAGCTCATCATAGTTATCCAAAAGTGCCTTTACTTCAGCTTCAATGGCTTCTTTTAACCAGAGCTCTACCGGTCTACCTTCTAGTTCATTCACCCTCTGGATGACTGCATAATACTTCGATTCCAGATTGATCTTTATCTCTACTATTTGTTCCCTGTATTTCTTTTCGCTTACATCTTTGACCTGATTCTTCTTTCTTTTACCGACAGACTTGCTTGATTTAGCAGTCAAAAGCATGCTTTGGCTATCCATATCTATCTATGACATAAGCATGCTTATATTTAAGATTACTTTAGCAACCTATAGCATGCAGAAGAAATTCATGCTTTCGGTGAGTGATAGCATGCATAGGGCCTTAGAACAAGAATCTAAACGCTTGAAGCTAGATAGCGTTCAAGACGTAGCTAGATATATTTTTGCAGAATACTTCAAAGATAGAGTGGATGTTACGGACAAGAAATAGACCGGCAACTTGAGAGGCCAGTCATTCAATTTTGGATTTTGAAGATAAGGTCAAAGAATACTTCCTTTCATTTATGGCTGAAACTTGTCGCCTCGTCAATTCTTCAATTACTCTGCTAACTACGTAATCAAAATCTTCATCTTTCATATTCTGAAGTTTTGGATCGCCTAGCAAATGATTGACTAAATCGCCGGCGAAAGCTTCAAGTCTTTCATTAGTGTATTTTGGCCGTCCCGTCAACCTATGCAGTTGTTTTGATGTTCCTTTTATCAATATCGCGAAAGGTAGTCTATGATTCGTCTTTAATCAGAAAATAAGGTATCATTTACTTTAGAGATTTTGACATATTCGCTATAACCGTCTCTTACCACTGTCCATTCTATCACATCACCTGGTTTAAGCCTATATGCGAAGGCAATCTTTTCCGGAATGGTCACCGTCAAGCTCTTGCTGTCTGGCCTTTCTCTAACTTTTGAGCGTGGATTTTCATACTTTGGCTGCGTCATCTAGGGTTTGCAAAAACTATCAAAACTAAATGTATTACTTTGATGTATAACAAATAGGTCATTTTAAGGTCAATTCTGCATCAAAAACTAGTTAAGAGCGGCGGATGAGCCCTATTACATGCAAGGCCCCAATCCCGACGGGCCCGCTATACTATCAATACTTTTGACAAGAGAAAAGATAGTGCAATAGACGTTAGAATCAAAAAACCAGTATTTAGCGAGCAGATGATAGTCTTATGTATCTTTACGACCAGATCACAGACATGGCGAAACTGACTGTTCGCCGGAAAGGGTATACAAGGAAGGCATATACTGCAAAACGGGGTGGCAAGAAGATAAGAGTTGCCAAGGCGCGGGTAAAACCATCGACATTTAAAGTCCGTGATCGCGGAAAACCAGGCAGAGGTCCGAAAGTCGTCCCGCCACTTGCAAAAGGCGCTCTGGGCGGACCGGGCTTTTTTAACCGTTCAAGCGACGAACAAAAACAAATAGTGTTCAAGCGCGCTGAAAAGTTGGGCGAAAGAAAAGTGGTGGGCGAATTGCGCGCACTGCAGGTGTTCTTTAAAACTACCAGTCCGCAAAAGTCAAGGCGCGCACTGCAGCTGAGCAAGCAAGTCGCGGGCAGCTTCAGAGGTAAGCAAAAGGTCGGCTATCCAGAGGGCTTCAGCAAAAAACAATAGAGCATATCTTCTAAAGATATGCTTTCAGCCTTATTTCTTGTGGCCAAAAAAGATCAGTCGGATATAGCTTCCTTTACTTCTGCCAGAGGAGTGGTGCGCTGCTCACATATCGGAAATGAAATCGTGAACGTGGCTCCCTTGCCGCCGCTTTCACTGTTGTTCTCTGCCTTTATGCTGCCGCTATGCGCTTCTATTATCTTTTTTGTGATAAACAGCCCAAGGCCGGTGCCCCTGTCATTTTCCCGCGTCTTTGTCACGAATTTGCTAAAGAGGACAGGCAGTATCTCTACAGGTATGCCCGGGCCATCATCGATTATCTTTATCTCCACCATTCCTTCGGCAGTGTTGCGCGTCTGTATCAGGATGGTGCCGTTCTTTGCAAACTTTGCTGCATTATTTACAATGTTCGAAAACGCCTGGATCAGGCGCTCTTGATCCGCGAGTATCTTGACGTCTTTGTCCAGATCCATCTTGATTGAAATGACGCCATCCTGTGTGGCGAACTTGGACGACGAGGATGTTATGCCCTCGACCAATTGCGTCATGCTGAGCGGCTTCATTTTGTAGGTAAAAATCCCGCTTTCAAGCTTGCTTGCGTCCAGTATGTAGGTTGCGACGGTAGACAACCTCTTGGCTTCCGACGAAATGATTTTCCACGCATCGGCACTCTTCATCAGACCCTTTTCTGCAAGTTGCACCGAGCCAATGATAGGCTGGATAGGCGTCCGGAGCTCGTGGGCGGCAATCAGGATAAAGTCAGACTTCATCTTATCCAGCTTTTGCAGCTTCTCGTTTGCTTCTGATAATTCCTTATTCTTTGAAGACAATTCATTATTGATCTTTTGCAGGTCCTCGCGCTGGACTGTCAGTTTTGCGTTTGCCCTCTGGAGGACTTTTTCCTTCTCTACAAGCTCGTCGTTGGCACGCTCTAGGTCAAGGGTCTTTGCCTTTATAGATTCACCCATCTTGCTGTCCACCTCAACCACCTTTCTCCTCATGGCCTCAAATCCAAGGACCAGCTGCGACAGCTCGTCAGATTTTCTCACTTTGTCTTTGATGATCTTGCCCGGGTATACTCTGCAGTTAAAATTGCCCTTTGCTATCTGCCCTGCAGCCTTGCCAAGTTTCTTCAATGGCCGCAGCACGGCCATAGTCAATGCAAGCCCGAGAGCCGCCATCGGCACGACAATGATAATCAGGATTGTCTGGAGCAGGACTTCTTGCGAAGCACGGAATTTTACAAGCAACGGCAGGTAATAAGCTACTGCAGCTACAACTAGCAAGATAGTTATCAGAAAGCTAGCTGCGATCTTTATCATTATCTTCACTATTGTCTTTACTCCAAGAGGCGAAACTTGCCGTTTGTCCCATTCTTGTTTGAAGAGAATTTTGCTTTGCTAAACCTTTGTGCGTGTAAATGGTACAACAGACAAAATAGGAAGTCAGGACTTGCCGCCAGGGCGCTCATTGCAGTGCTGGCCGGCAAGCCCAATAAGATAGAATGGATGTATTTACTGGAAGTTCACTGCCACCTGCGCCTTGCCGGCGAGGACGTTGTTATCAACCTCGCAGACCCACCTTTTCCCATTCAGCTCCAACAGCCTTGGAGAGGCAGTCATGATCGTCCCTTCGCCTCTTAATTTTGCAATTCCTCGAGAGTTTGGAGGTTCTCCTGTCCCGCTTCCGGTTCCAACAAGCATGTCGCCCTTGTCAGTCATTTCTATCATCTTTACCTCCCAGCTAGATGTCCCATCCAGATTCCATTGTATTTCAACCGTGTCCCAGTGAATCCCGCGGTACTTGCCGGTGATCGTGCCCTTGTTTGTCATTTCAATCCTGATGCCATTCTGGCTTATCTCCAAGATCCTTGAAGACGTGGCATTTGCCTTTATCAAAATGTCTGACTTTTTGCTTCTACTCTTGGCTGATTGTTTGGCCATGCAGGTAATCAAGCCATCAAGTTCATAATGTTTGCGGAGCCATGGTACTGGAATTTCTGCCGCAGCCGCAGTATTATTTCTGGAAATCCTATTGTACAAATATTTTTAAACTAATGCAGGAGCCATATTGCCGCGGTTGACCAGCATAGGGGAGTACCTCATCCAGCAACTTTATGCGCACGGCGTACGCCACGTCTTTGGCGTCCCTGGCGACTATGTGCTTGGATTTTTCGACCAGCTGGCCCACAGCAACCTGCAACTGATCAACACCTGCGATGAGCAGGGCGCGGGGATAGCGGCAGACGCGTACGCGCGCGTCAGCGGCCTTGGCACAGTATGTATAACATATACCGTCGGCGGTCTGAAGGTGGTGAATTCCACTGCACAGGCGTACGCCGAAAAGTCTCCAGTGGTGGTGATAAGCGGCGCGCCGGGGATGGGAGAGAGGAAGAAGGACCCTCTCTTGCACCACAAGGTTGGCGACTTTGACACGCAGAGAAAGATTTTCAGCGAGATAACCGTCGCGTCCACGCTGATAGGCGACCCAAGGACTGCTGCAGCAGAAATTGACAGGTGCCTGTCAATGGCTGTAAAGCACAAGAAGCCTGTGTACATCGAACTGCCACGCGACATGGTCCATGTTGCAGTGCCAGACGATCACAATGGCTTTTGCGAGGTAAAGGAGCCCAGCGACCAGACGAC
>JAJPHX010000044.1 GCA_021325075.1 Nitrososphaeraceae archaeon
AAGCGCACAAGCAAGGCAGATCAGAGAATAGTCGCCTACGGCGCAGTTGACGAGCTGAACTCCAGCATCGGCCTTGCTCTCTCTTTCCTGCGATCAAAAAGCCTGCTCTCCGATCTCGTTAATGTTTTGGTGCAGGTGCAAAACGACCTCTTTGTAGTCGGGTCTGATCTTGCAGACCCGGATTACCCAAAGAGCGAATACAACACTCCACGCGCTGATGAAAAAATGGCGTCATCTCTAGAGCCTATCATTGACAGATTCGAGTCAGAGCTGGAGCCAATCACATTCTTTATACTACCTGGCGGAAGTACCGAGGCTTCGCTTTTACACGCAGCCCGGGGAGTGGCGCGCCGGGCAGAAACAGCCGCTGTCGCACTATCAGAAAGCCAGAAGATAAACCCCGCGATCATAGTCTACCTTAACAGGCTGTCGGACCTGCTGTTTGTAGCCGCAAGGCTTGCCAACAAGAGGCTGGACATGAGAGATGTTGCCTGGCGCAAGAAATAGCCTGTCAGCATTTGCAATTACATACTAACCTTAAAATTTCAAAAACGCGGAAGCACGATCAGAAGGCCCTTGGGCCAAATCTATAACGTGCTTATCATACTGGCCATCACCCTATTGATGGCCGTTACCGTAACAGTGCTAGCCTACTTTGTAGATCTTGTCCCGCCAGCGGTAACGGGCAATGAAACGTCGGTATCGGCAAACATGCTTGCCCTGCGCGCCAATTAACTTTAAAGTCAAGTGCCTACATTGATGCATTGCATATGAGCAGCAAGAAGGACGGGGCCGTCTGCCCTTACTGCCAGTCCAAGTTCAAAGACAACGAAGAGCTTTCAAAGCACATCGACAGGATACACTCTGGCTCTGGATTGCTTGAAGGCGACACGTCAAAATGGTAAATGACCTGGCACCTTTTTTTCATTCAATTTTGCAGCTAAAATCGGTGAAGCGCGCTGGCTGGGTTTCAAAAGTTCAGATTGAAAACGGCGAGTCGGTTGCCGACCACACGTTTTCGATGTGCGCACTTGCAATGCTCCTGTCAGATATTCTCGGACTTGACACGCAAAAGGCAATGAAGATGGTCATATTACACGACTTGGCAGAATCAATAGTGGGCGACTACATGCCCGGCGTCGTCAATGAAAAACAAAAGATTGCAAAGGAGAAAAAGGCAATGAAGTCGATCCTTGCCGGCCTGCCAAAAAACATCAGGAGCGAGTATGAAAAAATCTGGCTTGAATACCTACAAAACAAGACTGCCGTTTCAAAATTTGTCCACAGAGTGGACAAACTCGAAATGGCGCTGCAGGCGAGCAGATATGAAAAGCAGGGACATGACAGCAGATTACTCGAGCCGTTCTTCAAATCCGCAAGAGCCACTATCGGTGACAAGGGCGACATCGTCAGCGAAATCCTAAACTCT
This sequence comes from Nitrososphaeraceae archaeon, assembly GCA_021325075.1. Taxonomy (GTDB): domain Archaea; phylum Thermoproteota; class Nitrososphaeria; order Nitrososphaerales; family Nitrososphaeraceae; genus Nitrososphaera. The sequence continues at coordinate 1,430 of JAJPHX010000044.1, forward strand.
TTAAGTCCCAACTCCATTAGAAAATGACATGCAGTATTTCATGGCTCTCAAGATAGGTGAAAAGCGCGTTAAAGCTGCGCAGGAATTGCTAACGCGCTATGCCGGCCACGCCATGCCTGCTCTTGCCCTGAAAGACAACAAGAGCAACAATTGGGAGCCGGTGGGCGAAGAAATACTCTACGCAGTGGTCAAGGAAGACGCCGGCTACATGATCGCGTTTTGCGACAGGGCCGGGATAGCAAAATCACTGGCGCAGTGGTTCAACGAAGACGTGAAAAACGAAATCGTGAGCAAGCTGAAAGCCGAGCATAACATGCAGGAATATTTCGGCAAGCTGTCGCTTCCGATATAACTTTATTATTACCGAAATAGGCTAAATCGTCATCTTGGCAGACAGGTTCGAGCAGGAAATAGAGGTACGCGGACATCTCATCGACTCGATGATACTGACGAGAATATTCGACAGCATCATGGACCTCAAGGGTGACTTTCAGGTGCTCGAGTTCACTGTCGGCAAGAAAAAGGGCGATCCTAGCTACGCCCGCCTCTTGGTAAGGGGCAAGAACAAGGAGCACCTTGAAGATATCCTTGAACAGGTATACAGGTCCGGCGCCCAGCCCGTGTCCGTCCAAGAGATAAAGCTGGAGCCTGCCCCAAAGGACATGGTGATGCCTGACGAATTTTACAGCACAACAAACAACGCCACCCAGGTGTTCTACGCGGGCCAGTGGATAGAAGTGCGCAACATGATGATGGACAAGTGCATCGTAGTAGACACTAGGAGAAAGACCGCAGAATGCAGGATGGTCCGCGACATCGCCAAGGGCGACATGGTTGTTGTTGGCGAGCGCGGGGTCAAGATAATCCCGCTAGAGCGCCCGCGCGAAGGCGTTGACATTTTCCAGTTCATGAGCAGCTCCAGCTCCAGCGAGCGGCCAACACAGCATATCGCAAGAAAGGTCGCAAGCGATATTTACGAAACCAAGAAAGAAGGCGGCAAAATAATCGTCGTGTCCGGCCCTGTGCTCGTGCACTCGGGAGCCGCGGAAGCTCTGGCAAGCCTGATACGGATGGGCTTTATCGACGGGGTGCTTGCTGGCAACGCGCTGGCGGTGCACGATGTTGAAAATGCGCTACTTGGTACGTCGCTTGGCATGCGGGTAAAGGACGGCACGCTTGCAATAAGAGGTCACAGAAACCACATGCAGGCCATCAACGAAGTCTTCAAGGCCGGTGGGCTCCGCGCAATGGTGGACAAGAAGATCCTGAAAAGCGGCGTGATGTACGAGTGCATAAAGAACGACGTGCCGTTTGTGCTTGCCGGCTCTATAAGGGACGATGGGCCGCTGCCTGACGTCGTCACCGACGTGGTTGAAGCGCAGCGAAAGTACAAGGAAGTGGTAAAAGGAGCCAAGATGGTTCTGATGTTCTCTACAATGCTCCATTCAATAGCGGTGGGCAACATGCTGCCGGCGGCAGTCAAGGTCGTGGCAGTCGACATCAGCCAGCCTGTAGTTACAAAGCTAATAGACAGAGGCACAGCGCAGGCGATAGGCATAGTGACGGATGTTGGGGCGTTTCTGCCAATAGTGGTAGAACACCTGAAGGAAATTGCTGGCAGGCACAAGTAGACTATATAGTCTCTGTACTAAAACCCTAAATCCATATTCGCCTATATATTATACGAGAAAATGTCACACCTATTCAGCATATCCGACAGGCTGGTAAGCCAGAAAGGGTCAGGAGCGCACGTAGTGGCTGGTCTCATAATACTGATCGTGGGAATAGCGCTTGGGCTGTCGATTGGAAGCGACGCGGTGGTGTATGCAGCAATCATCCTCGGGCTGGCAATAATCATCTCGGCGTTTCTGATGATAGTAAAGCAATATGAAAGGGCAATAATACTGCGACTTGGCAGGTACCAAAGGCAGGTGGGCCCCGGAGTCCAGACAAGGATCCCGTTCATGGACAGCATCCTTGTAGTTGACGTCAGGGAAAAAGTAAGGGAGTTCAAGGCCGAGCGCATGCTCACAAAGGACAACGTGCCGGTGACGATAGACGCGATCCTGCGCTACAGGATAATCGAGGAGAGAGCCCGCGACGCCATACTCAACGTGGAGAACTTTAACGACATGATCCAGCAGGTGTCGCAGACAACGCTCAGGAACAACATCGGCTCGTCAGCTTTTCAAGACGTGCTGTCAAAAAGGGAAGAGATCAACCAACACGTAAAGACGATAATCGCGCACGAAGCAAGCAACTGGGGCGTTGAAGTGACCGGCGTCGAGATCAGGCAGGTGATAATCCCGCAGGAGCTCGAAGCCGCGATGTCGATGGAGGCTCAAGCAGAACGTGAAAAGAACGCACGTGTAAAGTACGGAGAATCTGAAGTGCAGGTGGCACGCCAGTTTGAAGAGGCATCCAAGGTTTATGAAAACAACCCTGTCGCGTATGCGCTCAGGCAGTCAAACATGCTGTACGAGTCAATAAAGGTGCAGGGAAACACCATAGTAATGATCCCGTCAGAGTCGCTCAACTCGATGGGCTTTGGCAACCTTGGCATGACACTTGCGTACCTAGAGAACACGAAAAAGGCTGCAGCTCAGTCGGCGGCATCAAGCGACAACAAGGGCAAGGGCTAAAATACGCGCCCTTGCCAAATAGCAGCTGGCAGAGTGACAACAATGAGTGAACAGTGGTCCGAGTGGCTTGACTTCAGCAGGGCAAGCATTGATACTGTGCCAGAGTCGCCCGGAGTCTGCATGATGCACGTCAGCATGAAGGTGATGTACATCGGCGGCAGCACAAACATCAGGAAGACTCTGCTTGAATGCCTGTCGGATGAATGCATGAGCAAGGCAAAGCGCTTTCATTATTTGTTGACGCCTTCCTATGATCAGGTAAAGGAGCAGATGCTCAAGGAATATTCTAACAAGCATGGCGGCAAGCTGCCGTTCTGCATGGAAGCGCAAAAAACGCTGTAGCGCGAATA
>JAJPHX010000192.1 GCA_021325075.1 Nitrososphaeraceae archaeon
ACAAAGGGCTCGTTTCCAACTATCCACGCGTCATGGCCCGGCGGGATCACCATCGCGTCTCCCGGCCCTACCTCGGTCTCTTGGCCATTATCCATCCGCACATGCATCCTGCCAGAGATGACGTAGCCGGTGTGCTTTTGCATGCAGGTCGGTGTATTTACCAACGGCTTTACAGAAGTAGACCATTTCCAGCCCGGCTCCAGCTTGAACCGCGCGATCGTTTCTTCTCCAACGTTTGCGATTTCGAGCTTGCCCTTGTCAAAGCTTCGCCGCTCGTCTGCCCCTCTATCAAAGTTCTTTGCCTCCATCTTTGTCGTTCGCTGTGAAGACATTGCTGGACTTGCCGATTGTGCTCTGATATTGTTATCGGTATTATTTTCTCTATGAATCAGATAGTGTAATGCTCGCAGTTTACAGTGGTTTAATCAATAACCTAAATGCATATTGATAAAAGTTCAAAATTAAGCGACATTTAGATGATTAATCGTGGGTCATGCTAGAATAATTCTTTTCATAATATTAGGACTTGCCGCGGTAGCAGGTTTGGTATTTATTTTCCCCTTTTTTCTTAGTTTCACTAGTAAAGAGACAGGACATTCTCATGGACCCCCAACTACGCCGGAAGAGATAGTTTCAGAAGTAACCATTCCTGAAGGCATTAGCTCGTCAAATTCTCAACTGACCTTTGGGCCACAAAAAATTGAAGTAACTATTGGAACAAACAATAGAGTCAGATGGATAAATTTCGATTTTGCCCGGATGTCAGTGCTTGCCGATGACAATAGCGATCCCGGGTTTTTCAATGCTACTCATTTAAATGGTTCAGACAATCCTACAGCGGCAAGCTCTCTATATAATTATGAAAATTTTGAATATATTTTTACAAAGGCAGGAACTTATAACTATCACTGCAAATTTCATCCGTGGATGCACGGGATTGTAGCTGTATCCCCGGCAACAGGGTAGTTGCAGCAGACTCTACAACTGTTTTGACATTAATAGTACCTGGCAGAGCTATGTTTTTATCTGCCTCCAAAGAGCTTTTTCCTGTCTTGAAAAAGTTTACTCAAGATGATGATAGTTATGGGCTTTAACATGCGTTATCTCGACCTCAAGAGAAAAGTCCGCGACGTGCGGATGTGGGCTATTCAGGGAATCGCCGAAGCCGGCTCCGGCCACCCCGGCGCGTCGTTCTCGGCCGCAGAAATAATGGGCACGCTCTATTTCAGGAGGATGCGGCACAACCCCTCGCAGCCGGACTGGGACGGGCGTGACTACTTCATAAACTCAAAGGCGCACTCTGCCCCCGGCTTTTACTCGACACTTGCAGTCGCCGGCTATTTCCCGCCAGAAGAAGTAAAGACTCTGCGCAAGCTGGGCTCGCGCCTGCAGGGGCACCCTGTAAGGCATTCCGAGCGCCAGAAGGACCACAGCGTGCCCGGCGTCGAATACTCTGGCGGCTCTGAAGGCATCGGGCTTTCAGTTGGAATCGGCATCGCGCTAGCAAGCAAGCTTGACAACAAGAAGAACAGGGTGTACGTCCTGATAGGAGACGGCGAGTCAAACGAAGGCCAGATATGGGAAGCTTCGATGGCAGCCGGCAAGTACAAGCTGGACAACCTTGTCGCAGTACTTGACAGAAACCGCATCCAGCAGGACGGCTTTACTGAAGATATCATGCCCCTTGACCCGGCAAAGGACAAGTGGGCTGCCTTTAACTGGCAGGTCTTTGAAGTTGACGGCCACAGGGTAGAGCAGCTGGTTGACGCGCTCAACAAGGCTTCGCAGGTGCACGACAAGCCTGTCATGATTGTCGCCAACACGATAAAGGGCAACGGCATACGCCACATGGCAAACAACCCGCAGTGGCACGGCAAGGCACCGCCAAAGAGGCAGACAGAAGTGCTCCTTGAAGAATTGGAGAGCGAGTGCCTTATTGCACCTTCGATCATTGCAGGCGAGCGGGAAAATTATGAGAACAAGATAAAGAAGGTCGAGCGCGAGGGGGTCGACATGATCCACCTTGACGTCATGGACGGCAGGTTCGTGCCAAACACCACGTTTTTCGCTGACACGATAAAGAAGCTGAGGCGATCCACAAGCCTGCCGTTTGACGCGCATCTGATGATCGAAAAACCGCTGCAGCAAATAGAAGAATACATTGACGCAAGATGCGATGTCATTACAGTTCATGCAGAAGCCTGCACCGAAAACGAGTTCAGAGAAATTCAGGACAGGCTCATCTCAGATGGCATCAGCCCCGGCATCGCCATCAACCCGGGGACTGACGTGCCAGAATGGCTCTATGGCTGCCTGAGCAACCTCGACGTCATCATAATCATGTCGGTCAACCCCGGCTTTGCAGGGCAGAAATTCATGCCAGAAGTGCTCCCCAAGATGGTGGCAGTCAACAAGAAACTGAGGGAGCAAGGCTTCAAGGGCTACATCGAGGCTGACGGCGGCATCGACGCAACCACGCTCCAGCAGACCTACGATGCCGGCGCCAG
>JAJPHX010000019.1 GCA_021325075.1 Nitrososphaeraceae archaeon
CAGGGCGATGATTGAGACTATCATCGAGGAAATTGAGCTGATGTACGGCATAGTCCTTGCAGGAAGGCTATCTTACAAGTTATCAGAGGTAGAAGACGCCTTGAGAAAGCTCTTGGGGGACTCGGCCTGTGAAATGATGATGGAATCCCTTGTTGAAGTGCTTGAGAAAAAATAGCGTCATGTCCAATTGTATCACTTTCGGAACAAGACATAATAGTTGATTCAGCTCACAATTGCTAGGTTTTGACTGACAGCAGAGGCTACTATGCAATCCTTGGCGTCCCCGAAAGGGCCAGCTACAGGGAGATCAAGGCAGCCTACAGAAAGCTTGCCAGAAAATACCACCCTGATAGGAACAACTCGGCCTTTGCTGAAGACATGATCAAAAAGATAAATGCCGCGTTTGAAGTTCTGTCTGATGAAGCCAAGCGCGGTCACTATGACAAGATGGAGTACGATGACATTCCGCCGGCTGAACCCGCGCCGGAACCGCAACAGGCAGACATCTCTACAGAGCCTAAATCATCGTGGAAGGCAGTGAATGAAAGCGCGGTTGCAGACTTTTTCAATGGGCCGTATTTCCTTGACACCCCGAAGGGCAGGTTCCACATCATCGTCGAGCCGTCGCTTTGCATGGCTTTTGGCAGCTGCGAAACCCTCGCGCCAAAGGTCTTTGTGGTTGAAAAGAACAAGAGGGTGAACCCAAAGGCAAGGGTGGAATGCGAGACCTGCGCGGACTATGAAAGGATACACGCCGCTGCGGCGACCTGCCCGACAAAGGCGATCAAGATAGTCGACCGGTACACGGGCGAGCAGCTCTACCCGTAGTAGACTTAAATTGCTGTGAGATTGTGCTTCACCCATGAAACTTTTCTGCGTTGGGTGCGGCCCTGGAGACCCCGAGCTCCTTACGGTGCGGGCCGTGAACCTGATAAAAAGCGCAGAAGTCATATTTGCGCCTACCGCAAGGGAGGGCAAGCCCAGCATCGCGCTTTCCGTTGTTGAAAAATATATCGACAGGTCAACCAAGACTGTCAGCCTGGTTTTCCCGATGGTAAAGGACAGGGAATCGCTCAAGGACTACTGGAAGCGAAATGCGGAGGAAATTGCAGGCACAGTCAGGTCCGGCAAGAGCGTTGTCTACCTTACTGTAGGCGACCCGGCGCTGTACAGCACCTGGATCTATATCCACCGTGAGTTGAAAAGGAACCACAAGGATGTCGAAGTCGAAGTTGTGCCGGGTATCGCGTCCATGTTTGCGATAGCTGCAAAGGCGCAGATCAGCCTGGCAGAAGGTGAAGAGACAGTAGCTGTGGTGCCGGCGTGCTACGACATGGAGCGGGTCAGGCGCACCGCAAACGCGTGTGACACCGTCATATTCCTAAAGGACGGCCGGTACTTTGACAGCGTGATAGAGATGCTTGGGCTGGCCGGCTTTCCAGACGACGCGACGATTGCGATTGCACAGGACGTTTCAGACGAAGGCGAGATACTGGAAGTAAAGAAGTTGTCGGAGCTTCTTGGGAAAAAAGGCCCGACTGAAAAATATTTTTCAATAATGGTGGCAAAGAAAAATGCCAGAGATTAAGACGGTTTATTTTGTCGGCTCCGGGCCGGGCGACCCCGAGCTTATCACGCTAAAGGCTAAAAAGCTGGTCGAGCAGGCAGACGTCATCATTTACTCTGGCTCGCTCTTTAACCCAAAGAACCTAGAATACGCAAGAAAAGATGTGCAATTATACGACGCAGCGGTGATCGACAGGGAAAAGATCTATCAGGTTCTGCGCGACTCTGCAAAAGAGGGCAAGCTTGCAATAAGGTTCCACGATGGCGACCCAGCGCTCTTTAGCACGATCCGCGAGCAGATAGACAAGCTCGAAGCCGACGGCATAAAATGCAGGGTGGTGCCCGGAGTCACCGCGATTCTTGGAGCCGCGGCAGACCTGAATCTGGAGCTGACGCTGCCAGGCATCACGCAGACCCTGATAGTGACAAGGGCAGAGCTTCGCACGCCGGTGCCTGAGCGAGAGTCGATAGCCGAGCTTGCCAAGCACGGCGCCACGATGGCATTCTACCTGAGCGTGCATCTGATAGGCGACGTGGTTGGTGAGCTGCTAAAAGGCGGTATCTACACTGAAAAGACGCCGGCCGCTGTTGTTTACCGGGCGACCTGGGAGGACGAGAAGATAATCAAGGGGACGCTTGGCGACATTGCCAAAAAGACAAGAGAGGCCAAGATAATCAAGACCGCCCTGATAATAGTAGGAGACGTCATTGCGCCTGCAAGATACGAATATTCCAAAGTGTACGACGCAGGGTTTACGCACGGATATAGAAAGGCTGTAAAAGAAAAGAAAGAAGGGTAGGGTTTTACGGTTTCTTTGCCCACATGCTTACTGCTGTCGTGCTGATCGCTGCGCCTGCTGCTCCACTCACGATGGCAAAGACCACGCTCTTGTCTATTGCTAGCTGGGGCAGTATGGCTGCCAGCGCCTCAGTGACTGAGGGCGATGCTAGGAATGCGAGGAACCCTATCGCAAATCCTATCGATCCAAAGATTGCCAGTACGGCTGTTCTTGATGCCATGTTATCTCACTGTTGACTCCCACTGTCTGAGACCCTGACGCTTCCGCTTGGGATCGAGGGAAACTTGTCGCCTACCCTCTGCTCCGCAACTGCTGAAGCTTCCATCATGATCTGGTCAATGTCGCCTCCGCTGCCGGTGTTGACCTCGACCCCCATGCCGCTGCTCTGGAGCGAATCCATCATGATTCCGCTGAGCAATGACTGCATGTTGTTGATTTCGCCATCGGCTCCGGGCACAAACCTGACAAGGCTTGGCTTGAGGCTCTTTATCGACGATATGGCCGGGCCTAGCGCCACCATCGCGTCTCCCATGTCGTGTATAGTTGATAGCCTCATGGAGACCTGCTCTAGCGCCATCTTGGCCTGTCC
>JAJPHX010000003.1 GCA_021325075.1 Nitrososphaeraceae archaeon
ACGCTCAGTGTTGAGGTGGAGTTTGTGCAGCCCGCAAATTTGGGGGAGCTATTTTTTAGAACATTCTTTAGTAGCATGTGACTGTCTTCTTTATTTACTGCTTTCGGGTGCCATCAGTAGTGTCAAGCCAGCAATCGTTTGCAGAAATGCTGACAATAACATGCCAGAATTGCGCCGGCGCAAAGGTAAAGATTCCAAAAGGCTTCAGGCATGTAGTTTATTGCAACGTCTGCGGCAACGAGCTAATGCCCCGGTTAATCAAACTTTAAGTCAGACATACACGTCTAGTATGTATGGATGGAACCTCTACCTGTGGTGGGTGTGGTAGAAAGACGCAGGACTATCCGATTTACTGCTACATGTGCGATGACTATTTTTGCTCAGAAAACTGCCACCTTTTAAAACATGCCAAGCCATGGCAAAAGTTTTGACCTGACAGCGACATTAATATTATGTACGGGGCGAAAGCCGATAACGGGCGGGGGTCGCCTAGCCTGGTAGGGCGTGGGATTGCTAATCCCATGTCTGAAAAGACTCGTGGGTTCGAATCCCACTCCCCGCGCTGTACTTTTGGAGTCATCCAAAATAGTTCTCTTTAGCGCCTATGGGTACTCGACTTTTGAACAGAAATGCAGGTCACCCGGACCGAAATATACGACAACCAGCGACAAAAGGGGGAATCGCCTATGGCTTTAACAGAACAGCTGCCATCCCAGCTTGAAAAGAGGATAATCCTCCTGACAGCCAGCCTTGAACGCCATTGCAGGAATATCTTTTTGAAGCTGGCCGAAGTCAGAGTCGAAAACGCACAGATACTGGCAGACTTTATCACAGCAGAACAAAACGAAATAAACATCAAAGATTCGACCAAGGAATGGAAAATCAAGATAGTTTTCCAGCTATCCGCATTCCATGGCCATGCCAAGTCCTTCAAAGACATGACAAAAGATGACATCCTGGCTTATCTGAACAAGCTCCGCAAGTCTGAGTCTGATGATCCAACCCACAAGTGGATTGGTACATATAACAACCGCCAGATGCTCTTGAACAAATTCTTCCGGTGGCTGTACAATCCTGACGAGCCGGATCACAGACAGAGGGTAACGCCTCCATGTATGAGAGGTGTAAAGAGGCTTCCTAGAAAAGAAAAGTCGCCATACAAGCCATCAGATATATGGACAACCGAAGAGCATGCAGTCTTTTTGAAATACTGTCCGATGAAAAGGGACAGATGCTATCATGCGATGGCCTACGACACATCTGCCAGACCACATGAACTGCTCCGTCTAAAGATAAAAGACATCAAGTTCAAGCTATCAACGGATGGGGCACAGTATGTGGAAATTCTGGTTTCAGGCAAGACAAGGCCAAGGACGCTGCCGCTGATATCGTCAATCCCTTACATCAAAGAATGGCTGCAGGAACACCCGCTTCACAATAACCCTGAAGCCGCGCTCTTTTTGTCACTTGGAGATTCAAATTATGGCAGGCCGATAACCAGGGACGGGCTATGGTGGCACTTTGCAAAGCACTACAGGACAAAATACTTTCCAAGACTGCTTGAGGAACCTGCAGTGCCAGCGACTGACAAGGAGCACATCAAGAGCATGATCGCCAAGCCTTGGAACCTCTATATCTTCAGGCATTCGGCACTGACGCAAAAGTCACAGATACTGAAAGAAACAACGCTGCGGGACCACGCCGGGTGGACGATGTCAAGCAAGATGCCACAGGTTTACCTGCACTACTTTGGCACCGAGTCGTCAAATTCATTACTTGAAGCCTATGGAATAATCAAGCATTCACAAAGGCAGATAGAGATCCTAAAGTCAAAGGCGTGTCATAACTGCAACGAGCCAAACAAGCCTGACCAGCGGTTTTGCTTCAAGTGCAAGATGGTGCTGACCTATGACGCCTACAAAGATACACTAAATCAGGAAGAGTCAAAGGAAGAACGACTGAAAGTGGTCCAAGACCAGCTGCAAGACCTCTATCGCCAGCTGTACAGGCAGGGCCTCATAAAGGACCAGCCCGGGGAAAGTGGATAAGCTATCTACTTTCTACACCCCCTCCCCTTTTGGTGCTCTAGTCATGAAATACTAGCAGTTTCTTCTGAATAGCTGATACAGGCACTGTAGATGGAAGAGGTCACAAATGATCCAGATTCGCCAGGTAGCGCCAAGCCGACGGAGGGTTATCTGCGAACTAGGGTTAACTGGGACAATGTTGTCAGCCAGACCAGCTCTGCATTATCTTGGTTTCAGCAGCGTGGAATCAGACCTACTTTAAGGACTATGTTTTATAGACTTGTCTCACTCGGCGTAATCCCAAACACTGAGCAATCCTACAAGACACTAAGCAAGGTGACAGTCAAGGCCAGAAAGAATAGAAGGTTACCTGCAGACGCATTTGAGGACAAAAACAGAGAGATTCTGAGCAATGTCCGTCCTTACACCTCACCAGCGGACTTTGTGGATAAACTAGTAGACCAGCTCAGATATGCTTCTTCAAACTATTATGTGCCCCGATGGCACAAACAATCTTGCTATGTTGAAGTATGGATAGAAAAGCAGGCACTGGCTGACACCTTCTATTCATTTTTGGAAGAAAAGGAGGTTCGCATAATTGTCAACAGAGGATACTCTGGGTACTCGTTTTTGCACCAAAACTGTAACAGGATATCAAGAATGATGAGTGACGGCAAACAAGTTAAAGTTCTGTATTATGGAGACTTTGACCCATCAGGCGAAGATATGGACCATTACCTGCAAGAAACCTTTAGAGAGGAAGGCATCTACTATCGAAGAGATCGTTTTGAGTTTAGAAGGGTAGCAATTACTGAAAACCAGATAAGGCAGTACAACCTTCCAACTAGGCCGGATGCAGAAACATATCAAAAACTGACAAGGGACCCCCGCAAGCATCGATTTATGCAAAGGCATGGCCAGCTTTATGCTGTGGAGCTTTATGCTGTGGAGCTTGATGCATTATTGGCTTATCAGCCGGACGAATTTAGAAGTATAGTCACAGACTCCGTAGATCAATACTTTGACAGGTCGATATTTGAACAAGTATGGTCAGAGCATTCACCAGAAGCCATAAAGAGGTTAGTATCTGAAAAGATTCGATTTGTAGAGGATGATTAGCAAGTTGAAAAATGGAATTAATTCCGAAAATAATAGTTCCTTATACGTGGACATCGCAAGGACTATCAAATCTTTGGTTTATGGAAGAAATATTAGTTCTATAAATAGTCCAATTATGGACATATGGCACAAAATAATAGTTCTTTATTTAGCAACCTTGAGAAGATCGTTAAATCAAAGCACGAGTCCACTAACTGGACATATCGATAATTCCTTTTATTAAATTCGACAACGACTCGATGTCGCCGAAAAATAGTTCTTTAAATACACCATTCGCTACTTGACGATTATATGAACACTAATGGTGTGATGTTTGGGACTAGTCTCAAACAATAGTTCCATCCCTAGGCATAGCCCCGTAGAGGAATTAGTTCTCATATTCTAGTTATTCCCCATTATCCACCATGTCTGCCGTAAAATCAATCTAGGTTTCAGAAGAGACATACCGCAAGCTGGCAAGACCCGGAACACTGGAAGACTCGTTTGATTCTATAATTTCAAAACTAGTCGCCAATGCGAAGATAGAGGAGAGCGCTGAACAATGAGTAGCAGGGAAAAGAGCCAATTCCGGACAGAGATAATTCACAAATGTCTAACTTCTTCGTGCTCTGACTGCACAGGCTTTTACATTTCAGATGTGCTCGCAAGACGATTCATTTGCAAATGTCGCTGTCATAGCTCATCAGCGGGGATGGAAGACAAATGACTCAATCTTGCGATGAGCAAACCGACTTTGAAGCTTATCTCCAATACCTATCCTATAATGAGAATAGGATTTTGATTAATGGAAAAGACAAGTATCCAATCCCGTTACCGCAGCGCATTGGCAAAGAAGCAATTGAAAATGCAGTCTTTGAATACTGCCAAAAGTACAACATTAACTATGTTTCGACAGAAAATGTAGCCAAACGGTCAACCGAGATAATCAGGCAGTACCACCTGCAAAACCTTAGGTCAAGAACCAAGATAGACAAGCCAGCAGCTCAAGCGCCGCCAGAACTGCCAATAGTCCTTACAGACGAGCTTACCAAAGAGATCACATTCCAAGGAGTTTCAGCAATCCTGTCCACATCAAAGAAGGACGAAGCGGCCAAATTGATCACATTTTGCGGCATGCTCTTGGCCCAAACAAATGAGGACCAGCTTAATCTTGGCTTTCAATCTGAATCTTCTGCAGGTAAGTCTTACATTCCAATCGAAGTGGCAAGCTATTTTCCAAAAGAAGAGGTCGAAATCTTGGCTTCTGCAAGTCCTACGGCGTTCTATCACGACGGCAGGTGGGATAATGAGAAAAAGGTCTTGTTCAGAGATCTAGAGCACAAGAATCTGATATTTCTTGACCAGCCACATTTTCAGCTCTTGGAAAAGCTGCGACCGCTACTGAGCAAAGACATGAAAGAATTGCACTACAAAATAACTGACAAGAATCAAAAGATGGGTCTTCGGACAAAGAACGTCATTATTAGAGGCTATCCGTCGGTATTCTTTTGCACTACCAGAACAGATCCAGACGAGCAGGAAAAGACCCGCATGATTCTACTGAGCCCGTCAACCGACCAGGAGAAGCTCAGAGAATCGCTAGAGCTGGTGTCACTTAGAAAGAGCGATCCGGAAGAGTATCGCGAGTGTATACAGCAAGACCCGCATCGCAGCTGGTTAATTGACAGGATAAAAGCGATCAGACAGTGGGGTATCCGGGAGGTTCTGATTCCAAACGACGGCAGAGATGTTTACGAAAGGTTCACGAAGGAACATGCTTTCCTACTTCCGGGACACCAGCGCGACTTTCCTAGGATATTTAGCTTCATCAAGGCCCATGCTATTCTGAACTGCTTCAAAAGAGAAAAGGTGCTAAACGATCATGCAGACAAACCTGTAGCTATAATTGCAAACAAGTCAGACATTGACGCAGGGTTTGAGCTATACAAAGAGATAGAGCAGTCAAACGAGCTTGGTGTGTCACCTTACATTTTCAAAATCTACCGAGAAGTAATTCAGCCAATGTTAAATCCAGAAGCAGGGCTAGGCAGGAAGGAAATAAGGACAAAATATTATTCGGTGTTTCACAAGACGCTTGCCACGAAGCTTGAAGAATCTGTGATTATCCAGTTAGAGGGGGCTGGCCTGATAGAGCAGTCGCCTGATCCAGAAGACAAGAGGAAGATGCTAGTCTACCCCACTGTGTCAGGGAATATATCTTCAGATAGAAAATGTATTCCTCTAGACAGTGGGGTGACACCTTTAGAGCAATATCCAAGGGAGGTCCATCCTGAAACTTGACAATCTGCGAGAAGCATGGCCAATGGAATTCTTATGTTGACTGCTTTCAATGTCTAATGGAGTCTAAGGGTACTGCCTTTGATGTCAGTAGCGATTTTATCGAGGACCAGAGAAAAGCGGCCGAAAAGTTCCAGGGGACCAACATAGTAAAACCTAGTAAGTTTTCTCCCTATTCAAAAGCGGAAAGAGAAAAGCGGCGAAAGGAGGTAGCAAGGCTTCATTTTGAAAAGGGAATGGCCGCTGATGAATTTGCAAAGAAAATAAAAGCCCAAATTGAAACTTTGAAGTTATTGGAAGGACATTCCAGCAAAAAGGTAGCACAGGGAACAAGAGAGCAGGCTCTCTCGCAATTAGGATCACACCAAAATGCACCTTGGCTTAAGACCCTGACCACCGAAGAAATTTTCTTGTATGGTTGTGCAAATGCAATCGGATGAAATGTCGAATCACGAGTGCATCAAAAAATGTAGTCTATGCGGATTCTTCAGCAGTTTTAACTACGGCAATTAACATATAATCTGGTTCCTGCTATTTTAGCTAATGTTTCCACCCAGGTTAAAGACAGCAATCCAATTAATCGCCGACAATGTAAATTTCAAGATAATTGAAGTACTTGCAGAAAAGGGCAAAATTACATGGCAAGTACTGTTGAATGAATCAGGTGCAACTCATGCAAAGACCTTGAACATTCAAGTAAAGCAGTTAGTATCAGCTGGTCTTGTAGATAGATATGAGATTGGTCGTACTCTTGAGGGTAACGCGGGGGAACTGTATTTCGATCTTAGTCCTTGGGGAAAAGCGCTTGCCAAGGCTCTACAAGAATCAGTAAAAAGCTTATAGTACCAAAGCAAAAATCTGGAAGCTAATCTTACCTAATTAATGCCCTATAAAGCGCACTAGCCCTTCCCAATATGACTTAATGTATTAGAGTTGGGCCCTTGACAGATATTTTTTAATTACTGGAACCGTCAATGGAATTGTGAAATAAGTGCCTCCATAGAACATTCTTTCAACTGGTTTTATATGCCTGATTTTTTGCATATTATGGCGCCCTTGCCAGTTTATTCTAGAACCGCCGAGGAAAGAACCGATGTTTTTGAAAATCCTGAGGATATACTGGCTTGTGCCTTGGATATCTTGCCACAAATTCGTTATAAACATGACCTTTGCTTGGATAGCTGGGGCCCTTCTACAGTTCTTGGAACCGAAGTGGTAAGAAAAGCGGTTGTTGCTTTGCATATGAGAGGAGCAAAGATAAGATTGATTACTGAAATCACAAGCGCCAATATCGATTACTGCAGAGAATTCATGAAATTTGCAGAAGTGCGCCATCTGGATAATGTACAGGGAAATTTCTCTGTTAGCGACGGCAAATGGTATACAGCGTCGGCTGTTACTGAAAAGGACAAGCCACCGCCACGCTTGATCCTCAGCACAGTCAAGGAAATCATAAACCAACACCAGCATTTCTTTGAAACACTGTGGGATAAAGCAAAACTAGCAGAACAGAAGATAAGCGAGCTTGAGGAAGGCAGACCAGCAGAAAAGATTGAAGTTATTCGCGGAAGACAAAATGTTGCAAATGCTATTCTTCGGTTCCATGATAATATTCAGCGAAGGATTGATGTATTGGCAGATTCGACTGTCACGAATCTATCTATTGAATACTATGAAAACATCCTAGAGCAGGCAAGCGGCAGGAACATCCAGATACGATATCTGACTGAAATAACCAAGGACAACCTTGCTGCCTGCAAGCGTCTCTCCCATTTGGTTGAGCTGCGGCACATTGGCGCATTATGTGGAAACTTCTCTATAAATGAAAATGAATTTATTACTTCCCCGCATTCAATTGCAAATCAATCAGAACCAGATATTATCTATACTAATGCCCCGCCAATTGTTGAACAAAATAAGTTCCTCTTTGAGACGCTTTGGAACAACTCTATCTCTGCCGAACAAAGGATAAGGGAGATAGAGGAAGGAATAGAGCCGGTGTTCGTTGAAGTTATTACGGATGGTACAAGAGCATCGGATATCATGGTTGAATTTGCAAAATCAGTTAGAAAAAGTGCAAAGATTATTCTACCTAATGCAATAGCAATGAAGCGCGGCGAAAAGCTTGGGATATGGAAGCACCTAGCCACAGCGGCAAATAACTATGGTGCAGAAATTAAAGTGATCACCCCCGTAACCGAAGAAAATGAATGGCTGGCAAATCAAATCACGAATGCTTCAATAAATATACAGATAATCCCAGGTCCTGCTTCCCATGTTGGTCTATTTATTCAGGATGGAATTAGGTACTTTAGGGCAGAGTATAGGAATCCTGATTCTACCGATTTTGTTAGTGCTATAAATATCATATATTCAAATAGCAAAAGCGGGTCAAAATGGTTTGAGATACTTTTTGACGCTCTGGTAAAACAAAACGAGCTTTACGAACAGCTAGCAGAAGCTAACAAAAAATTGAGCAATCATGATGTAGCGCAAAAAGAGTTTATCAACATTGCGGCTCATGAGCTACGGACACCCATACAACCAATATTGGGAAGAGCAGAGTTGCTAAAAGCTGAGATAGAGTCGGGCATTTTTGATCCAGAGTCTGTCAAAGAAGCTATTGATATGGTTGTACGTAATGCCCAGAGGTTGCAGAGGCTTACCGAGGATGTGCTTGTTATATCTAGGATAGACCGAGGCATCTTTTTGTTAAACAAAGAAGAGTTCGATATCGTTGAACTAGTCAAAGAAATAGTCAACGATACTCACAATCACATAAGAGCAATAGCGAAGAAAATCAAGATTGAACTCGAAGAGCCAGGCCAAGCCATTAGGGTAGTCGCAGATAGACTCAAGATAGCGCAAGTGATAAACAACCTCCTAAATAACTCTATAAAATTTACTAGCGAAGGCGCGATCAGAATTAGCATCGAAAGAGGGACAGAAGAGAGTATAGAAAATAGTGACCGACGAGCCTTTGTCAAATTTACAATTGTAGACTCAGGACCAGGTATTGATCAGCATCTCGTTCCTCACTTATTTGCCAAGTTTGCAACACTTGACCCCAAGATGAAGGGCAACGTCACTACTACCCAATCGGGCACTGGCTTAGGATTGTATATTTCAAAGCATATAATCGATGCGCATGGAGGGAAAATAGAAGGAAAAAATAACGAAGGAACGCATGGTGCCCGCTTTACCTTTACTCTGCCTTTGTAAAATATGACAGTTCGAAATGCATCTATCTGATTGAAACTTCATGTTGTCGAGTGGGATTAGGCTGACACAAGTTTTGTGTATATTATATCGTAAATATTAGCGATTTTTTATCGTTGTCATAAATGGCAAAACTGTGGGAATCTATATACTCCTTTTTTTCAGCTCTTATGAATTTGTAATAGTCGATAATATCGAGATCGCTAGAGGCTGGCACATTTGAAGCATCATAACCACATATGACAGTCAGTGGAAGGGAAAACCTTTTTTCTAAAATGTATTCTAACTGAAACCATTGTTTTGTGAGTTTGTTACGCAGAAAGTACGACGACAGGTCTGCAGCTACCCTTGCGCCCTTTTTGCCTTTGGCAATAAAATTGTCACATACACGTTTGGCCGAGTCGGTCCAACCCTGAAGGTCAGGATTTTCCGCATTCTTGTAGAGATCTTCTCCCCTCACTATCAAAAGACTTCCATCTCCTTCATATTTTTGCACATCAATTCCACTTTCCCTCATCGCAATCTTTACACTGTCTGTTGGTTCTGTTGCCGTCGCATAAACTGCACCCCAATTCTGTTCAAGTCCAGATTTGAGAAAAGCGAATTGAAGGGTCTGGAATCTTTTCTTTGATCTAAAAAACATGCAACCGTGTTCACCCGCTTTTAGGGTTTCAACAAATGTAATGACTGGTAGCTTGACTTGTTCCTCAGATACGCCAGCGGGATGTGACAATGGAATGCCTTACCTCTAACTATACCTGACTGTCAGTGACACATAAAAAGATTAATGCATAGTTCAGCTACGCACGGGTGTCTGTCGAATGAAGCTGCATGTTCCGTCGTTGATGCTGCGTAGTGATGGATATTGATTCTGTTGTAATATTTGTCATAAGCTAACATACCTTCCAAATCTCATAAATTACAATATCCGAGTTAGGAGAACATGTATTGTCTCGAGAGACTGTTTAAGCTATTATAGGGGGCCTTATGTACGCTTTTGTTGCAAAATGAAATTAATAGATGTCTTTAGTACATTTTATCGCGAGTGGGGAACACTTTCGACGTGTTGGTATTCTAATTTTATAAAAGCTGCCAATCCTTTTGCTGGCAGGATAAGAGAGCATAGAATTTCAGGATTGGATGTTGTAGACCATATTTACAATATTACATTCAGGTAACTATAACAAGACAGGCGTCATAATTATTGCAATTCCAGCCACAATTTGCCAAGGCCTTAATTGAATACATACATTGGAAAGATGTGTTGGATAAATACACAACTATTTCTCCTTAAAGGCTCAAGAGCTAGTAAGGACGAGACTCTTCCACATCAAACGCGCCTCCGCTTCATTTCTTCGCTAACACCTTTCATATAGAGGTGATTTCTTAATACATTCCGCCAAAATAAGTAAATTCAGTGTAGAAAAAAAGAAAGAGATTTCTTTCGAAATCTACTGTTCTGTTGAGTTGTTGGCCTGCATGCTCTTCATTGTTACCTGTGTGTCTTGATACATCAGGAACGTGAAGAAGAGTGGCTGATTTGGATTGTCTACTGGCCATGTCGTAGATTGTGATTCAGGTGTGCTAATTGTTCCATTTCTTGGAGTGGGTATTTGCACAGGATAATTGATCTGTGGAGCATTGTTCAGCGACGGGTCACTTGGAAGAGGTGTGAAGGATTGTGCTTGCTCTGGTGTCAGAGATCCCTTATCTGGCAGTTCAACACCACTTGGTATGTTTATGGCAAACAGCAGTACCAATGTTGGACTTGCCGCCTTGTTATGCAGGCTTCTGTAGAATGAGCTCTCATCCATCACATGTGCCACCATGACGTGCGTAAAGACATCCTTTGCCACTACAGTATTATTTCCATCGGTGATATCTGTCACTTTGACATGTCCATAGAGGAAGGCATGGTCGTATAGTTGTGGCACATCAGAGCGGTCAACATATGAAGAGCCGTGCTGGATCTGGTTAAATCCAACGTTATCCACCATCTTTGCAAACTCTGCTTGTCTGGTGGGCATTGCTGCGTCGGTGCTATTCCACGTTGTGTCTGTTAGTTCAATTTTGTATGTGTGGCCTGCCATTTGCTGCGGGCCGTACGTTACTGGCGATGTGTATGTAGCAGTGTAACCAGTCAGGTTATTCGCATTGCCTTCTTCAAATGTGCCTGTGAATTTAGAGTCTTCACCCGCTGACACTCCACATGTTAATGCATCTGCACATGAGAATGTCTTATTCATTGCGAATAGGCCTCCTGGACCGAAGACGTTACTCTTGCCTGCCGCTGGCTCAAACAATGCTTTTGAAGCCTGAGCTTTGACTATCGTAGTGTTGTCGTTTGGTTGGGGAATCGAACTTGTCATTGTGTGTCCACTAGTATTGTTGTCTGTCATGCTGCTAGATGCTGAACCGCTTTGCCATGGCGTAAAGAAAGCAATGGAGAGGATGAGCACCGATGCAAGAACTGCTGTCGTCAGTATTAGGCTGTTTTTCTTGGAAGTTGCCTTTCTTCCATTTTCGTTTATCATCGTGAACGTCGGGTTAATCTGGTATCTAACGGATTAGTTTCATAAGTCATGTACATTGAAAGACAATCTTGATCTGAGTCTTGTTAACCATGATTATTCCCAAAATCGTACCCATATTCATTAACAATGAATAACCTTCGCCAAAATGATGCTTTAGTCAGAAGTTGGAATATCCATTTGTCTGCGGCAAGTTAGGCTTGGCATGATCAATCATTATCAATTTTAGGGCTTTTGATCACAGAATGTTGCCCACGTATCCTTTGCGGCTACTTCTATATACCATAGAAAATGGTTAAACCTATGACATCTCAGGAATTAAGCCGAAATGCAACAGATCAGCAGGACATGCCGATTGAATGGGCCAGCTTTGTCCATAATATCGTAACTCAACTGACCAGCGAGAACGTCGCCTTGACATATGACTTGAATAACGTAAGGATTGCAGTCCCCGGCTCATCTAGCAATGGAGCAGAAAAGGCTCAGTGGGTAATCGACGGAAGTATCACAGTTAGAGGCACCAAAGGTACTCAATAGGATCGTTGGCCTCAGCTACCATAATCCACCCATAATCGTGATATCGGGGCCAATTTTCAACCCCAGCCGTCGGAAACTTTATGTTCGGATCTTGCGGTCAAACTATAGAAGATTGTATCATATTATAATATAAACGGCTTAATTGCTGCCATGTTTGTCGACGCCCCTTGATCTCAAAAGGTAGTGCGGCCATACTTGCAACAATAGCGATCATTGCTGTTTCATTATCATTCCTTTCTTACGAATACACGTCATATAACTCCAAAAGAATTGAAGATCTGGCGACCAGCGAGATCAAGAGCAACTCTGACCTCCAGGCTCATGATGCTGCAAAAATAATCGAGAACAAATTCGACAAGGTAACGGCCGTTCTGAGGACACTTTCAACCTCCCCCGCAATTCTCAATGCTGAGGTGCCAAG
Source organism: Nitrososphaeraceae archaeon (assembly GCA_021325075.1). Lineage (GTDB taxonomy): Archaea > Thermoproteota > Nitrososphaeria > Nitrososphaerales > Nitrososphaeraceae > Nitrososphaera. The sequence continues at coordinate 12,132 of JAJPHX010000003.1, forward strand.
GTCATTTGATATTATCAACCTGAGGCAGCTGTCGACACAAGACATTACTGATGGGACGTTCTGGCTTGACCGGGACGGCAAATTATTATGGACAAGTATTTTTGCCGCCAACCAGTCATTGATTAAGCAATGGCAGGGAATGGATCTAAGTGCACAGCCATACTTTTCAGAAGTCAAGAATACCGGCAAGCCCTACTACAGCAGCATAATTGAAACTCCCACATCGCCAAAGGTGTACATTACACTTCCGATTATTGGAACCAGCGGGCAGCCTGTAGAGCAGACAACAGAACCGGACTTTAGAGGCGTAATAGGAGCTGGAATAAAAACGCAAAAAATTGCTGAAATTATCAATAGCGATCTTCCACGGACATTTTCCAGCCAGCTTGTACTTCTCGATAAATCAGGCACTATCCTTTATTCTTCAAATCAATCAAGTATTGGCAGAAATGTCCTAACCCCAGAATACCTCAATTATGTCTACTCCCTGACGGCACCAGAATCGAAGTCCGCCATAGACTCATTGTTCGCAGACCTTTCCAATGCAAGATCCGGCTCTCAAGACATCAGATTCGTACCTGGCGGCATCTACACTGTCTCATACTCTCCGGTGATAGTTGCAGGGGAACATTTCTTGATGCTTTATGTTCTGACCCCTCACACGCTGACGTCAGATGTTAGCGCCCTTATTGACGAGCAGCAAAATGTAAGCTTGATAACCATAGCTATCATTGGAGCTGTTTCCGCGCTCATGGCGCTAATTGTAATAACATGGAACAAGAGGCTTTCAGAACAAGTCGCAGCCAAGACGTCTGAGCTAAAATTATCTAATGCATCTTTGGAAGAATCTAACAAGAACTTAAAGACAGCCAACGAATTGCTAGCAGAGGCAAATGAACGGCTGAAGGTCAACGACAAACTTCAAAAGGAATTTGTAAATGTCGCCGCTCATGAGCTTCGCACTCCAATTCAACCCTTACTTGGGGCGGCGGAATTGATCGAGTCGCAGTTGAACGAAAAAGATGAGATGAAAATTACCAGGGTAGAGGTTGAAATGATTTTGAGAAATGCCAAGCGCTTGGAGCGCCTCTCCTCTGACATTTTGGAAATATCGCGTATTGAAAGTGGCATGCTTCGGCTAAACAGAGAGAATTTTAGCATTGCTTACATTATCGCTGATGCCGTTAGTGATGCAAAAGCCCAATCACATTTTGACCCAGACAAGTTGAAAATAAAGTACACCCCGGACGACATCTTTGTCTATGCAGACAAAGAAAAGGTGACAGAAGTAATAAGCAATCTTCTTACAAATGCAATCAAGTTCACAAATGAAGGCACCATCAAGATCACTACGACAAAAGAGGCTAGCGGCAAGTTCGTAGAGGTGGCTGTCAGCGACACGGGTTCAGGAATTGACCCAGAGATAGCACCGAGGCTATTTGAGAAATTTGCCACAAAATCAGATAGAGGCACCGGTATTGGACTTTACATCTCCAAAAAGATAGTTGAAGCGCACGGCGGCCACATAACAGGCGAAAATAATCCCAATGGCAGAGGCGCCACGTTCAAATTCATGCTCCCTCTTGCAACAGATGGAATGAATGAGAGAATTGTTGCAACATAATTCGGATATTGATGGTACCTAAGAGCTTGTTCTGAGATACTTCTGGAGATCGCAGCACATTGATAACATGAAAGAGAATGCAGAATGTCAACAAACTACCAACCTATTGTAATAAAAGCCACAAAAGACCTTTTAGAGGTGCTATCAAAAGGCAAAATTCTATTCTTGTGTATCTAGAACGAATCCATAGCCAAGGTTTTAAGGCTAAGCGCATTCTATTAGGCTTGTGAACACTGGACTACCGAATGTATGTTCGAATCCCACTCCCCGCGCTTTACTCTTATACTCTCTTTTTCTTCTTTTTACTTGCTTTCTTGACAGCCTTTCTTTTCTTTGGAGCAGCGTTGCTCTTTTGCGCCCTGCCTATCGACCTGATGGCTTCAAGGCAAGCCTGTTTTACGTCTTCATACGCGGTTACTGAAAGCACTTCTTGTATCGCTGATATGCCTTCGTCTCCATACTGCAACAACTCGGAAATCGCGCTTTTCTTCTCGTCACCGTCTGTTGACCATTTCGCGGCCATCTTGAGCTCCCTTATCCTGTCAGAATCGGGGTTTGCCATCAGTGCAAGCATTAGTTGATCGTCAGTCATCATTATAAATAATGTTATTTAAGGTCAGGTTTTGACAAACAACCCGCATCATTTTGCGACAAAAAAAGAGCAGGCAGAGATCGCATGCGGTCTTGGTAATGCCGCAGAACATTCTACAGTTGAAGTTTATTAGAAGCATCATTGCGTATACCGTGCGTAGATGCAGCACAGGATAATGCTGGTCGACGACGAGTACGATATCGCGCTCGTGCTGGCAGAGATTCTAAAGTCTGCCAGCTTTGTAGTGGACGCCTTTACAGACCCGGCATCGGCTCTGGAGCATTTCAGCAGCCACTCTGCGGATTATTCCCTTGTGCTGTCTGACATCAAGATGTCTTCAGCAGACTCGGGGATCGAGCTTGCAAATGCGATGCACAAAGTGCGCCCGGGCATCGCCATAGTTCTGATGACCGCGTTTGACATCGAGGTGTACGACCTGCCGCCGTTTATCAAGAAAGGGGACGTCATAAAGAAGCCTTTTGGAAAGAAAGAGCTGCTCGAAGTGGTAAGAGAGCGGCTGAACATAGTCAATTGAGTTGTCGTGGCTCAGAGTGCAATTCACATCACGCCTGATGGTCAGCTCCGTCTAGACTCCTCATTGCCGCATACAAAGCGCCATGACTCTGTTTTTAATGTTCGAGTAAGGGGGAAGCGCCTGCAGGGCGGAATTGAGGGGAAGGGTGCCATAATATGGCTTGCCCTTGCAGGCAACATCATTGAATATTGCCTGTCTTATAACCAGGCAAGCACCCTTGGGAGAGGGAGGGGTCACTTCCTTATCCTTGACCTTAGCAAATAGAGAAGGGCAAAGGTCACTCCAACAGTCAGCGCTATCACAAAGGCTAGCCACGAGACATCGTTTAGAGCAAGCGCCACTGATGAATGATGCTCTCTCCTGCGGTTAAAGTTTTCAGCATAGGTAGGTTTTTAATGGATTGGCAGCAATTTCAGACACAAGCCGGAAATGCAGGCAAACCAGCAGCTTGACGACATTGACAGAAAGCTGTTAAACGAGATACAATGGGTCTTTCCACTTGCAGACAGGCCGTACCTGGAAATTGCAGGTCGCCATGGCATACCAGAGCAGGAAGTCATGCAGAGAATAACTGCCTTGAAGCAGGCCGGCCTGATTCGGCAGATAAACGCGATTTTTGACACGCGCCGGCTCGGCTACAAGAGCGCGCTGGTCGCATTTGCAGTAAAGCCTGAGAAGCTCGACTCTGTCGCAGACATAATAAACGAGCACCCGGGAGTCAGCCACAACTACGAGCGCAACCACGAGTACAACATGTGGTTCACACTTGCAGTGCCGCCCGGCTCTGACATGAAAGACGACCTTGACAGGATGGCCGCGCTTGACGGAGTCATCAAGTATAGACTGCTGCCAACGCTCAAGCTCTACAAGATCGGCGTGAGGCTCGACATGGTAAATGAAGACGCAGAGAAGCCCAAGCCCACCGACGAGGTCAAGGAGATGAACCCGGAAAAGGTGCAGCTGACCGAGCGCGACAAGGAATTCATCCGCGAGCTCCAAAAAGACCTTGCAGTGATGCAAGAGCCCTTCAAGGAGCTTGCAGACAATCTAGGGATAACTACTGTTGAATTGTTTGCCAAGGCAAAGGAATACGAGAGCATTGGCATCATGAGGCGCTTTGCAGCAATACTTCGCCACCGCGACGCCGGCTTTGTAGCAAACGGCATGGTGGTGTGGCACGTGCCGGAAGACATGATAGACGAGGCAGGGTTCAAGCTGGCCGCGTTTCCGCAGGTGAGCCACTGCTACAGGAGGCCGATCTATCCCGACTGGCGCTTCAACCTGTTCAGCATGGTGCACGCAAGGACTCTGGAAGCTGCTGAAAAGATGGCAGTAGAAATGTCAGAAACTCTGGGAATAAAGGACTACCAGATACTGTTCAGCTCGCGCGAGTTCAAGAAAGAGCGCGTGAAGTATTTCGTCTAGCGCGCCCACTCTGCTTTCTCTAATTCTTCCAGCATCCCGACAAGGTTGCCGCTCTTTTTCACGCATTCATGTTTCATGCGCTCAAATTCCTGTTTCAGCCGTTTTTCTTCCTTCTCTGAAAGCGAGCGGTTTTCCTTGACGTCAGTGAAAAAGCGATCTTCCTTTGAAGTGTGGTCCAGGATAAAGACAGAGTACGTCTTTAAGTATCTTGCAAGCGGCTCCCTAGCGTCCCTGCCCTGCAGGAATTCTTCAAGATGAATCCTGACCCTCTTTGCGATCCGCCTGCCAAACTCGTGCTCTAATACGAACTTCCTGACCTCGTCAGAGTAATGGTCTTTGTGCTCTGTCTCTGGAAAGTAGCTGGTCTCCTCCTTTCCGTGGTGGAACTGGTCCACGAACTGCTCGATGATGTCTGCTATTTTTACCAGATCGCCAAACGGTATGTCCTTGCCTTCATACAATAAAGCATAGCATTTTTCAATGACTGCCTGCAGCCGGCGGATGAAGATATGGTCCTGCAGCAGGTCGTCGGTCGCGTTCATTTGGCAACAGGCTGCACGTAAAAGTTCTTTTCAAACATTTGCTCGACTTTTGTTGCTTCCGAAGTATTCAGGTAGTTGCCGTCTGACAGTGCGGCAAACATCT
>JAJPHX010000169.1 GCA_021325075.1 Nitrososphaeraceae archaeon
ATAAGAAAATCAAATATACCCAGACCATGGAGGGATGATTGAATGAAACCATTCTTTCAGGACTTTTGCGATAAGGTAATTGCGCTTGACGACTCGATCAGGTTTGCCGGCATTGCCGACGAGGACGGCCATCTGGTGGGCACCGCGGAGCGAAAGGGACTAAAGCCCATCCTCAGCCCGGAAGAGAGGGCGCAGTACGCGATTACGGCTGCGACGCGCCAGTACACTCGCCTCCGCTGGGAATACCTGCTCGGCAAGATCGACTATGCGATGTCGCACTATGCAAAGCTGGTCAGGGCCACAATCCCGATAGCAGACGAGAACAGCCGCCTTTCATACGTGCTGCTCCTGTCGTTTGACGTTGACGCAGAAAAGAACGTGCACGAGATAATAATGAAAAAGATAAAGCCACTTGTGCGCAAAAATGCAAGCAAATTTATCGTCAAAGGCCGCTAGTTACAGCGGCACTCATACTTCGGGGTCAAAATCAGGGTTGTCGTCGCCGTCCATGTCGTAATCGGCTGACTTCATCCGCTCGTACTCTTTCTCGTCCTTGCTTTCTACCTGCTCCGGCCTTATCACATTTTCAACCGGCTTCTCATCCTCCGGCTTTACTATCGCTTCTTTGGGCACCTTGGGAAATTTATTTTCATTCATGGTATTTCACATAAAAAAGGAAAAAGAGGGAGCCTACTTGTTCGTACCTGCGGCGCCCTGCTCGTATTCGTCTCCAGTTGGAGCTGCACCAGCTTCTCCCTTGGCCATCCCTTTGCTTCTTGCAACCTCGCGTGCCTCTTCAGGGTTTGTCCCTGTTTGGTCTTTCTCGGTGATAGTTTGATCAGAAGGATCTCGCTTGACAGCTGTTGGTTCATGCGCGTTTATCTTTTCTGGTGACATCGGGTCCTTACCCTTTTCTGCTTTCTGTCTGTCTTGTTCTGACATGATGCACGTGGCATGAAAAAGTATTTACTGATTATGAAACAATGGAAAGGTATATTCTTCAGACAGGCAGGCAAAGCCATTGGCAACGCTTATCTAACGTTTCCCTGATAGCTGGAATGGATGCCTTTTGAAAGCCTCGGCGAGTATGTTGAAGCCCTAGAGCAGGCCGGACAGCTAGTGCGGGTTAAGGCAAAGGTCAGCCCGGACCTCGAGGTGGCGGAGATTATGCGCCGGCTGATGTACGAGGGCGACAAGCCTGCTGTGCTTTTTGAGAACGTCGAAGGCTCCAAGATGCAGATCCTGGGCAATGCCTTTGGCAGCATGAAGAGGCTCGAAATTGCATTAGAGACCGAGGACTTTACTGAAATTGGAAGGCGCATAACAGAGCTTACAAAAATGAAGATGCCTTCTGGCATGCTGAACAAGCTAAAGATGCTGCCAAAGTTGTCAGAGATCAGCGAATACGGCCCCAAGTACGTCGACAGCGGGCCCGTCACCGAAGTTGTAGAGACTGACAAGGCATCGCTCAATTCAATGCCTGTTCTAAAATCATTTGCAGGCGATGCAGGTCGTTTCATCACTTTTGGCCTTACAGTCACAAAGCACCCGGAGACTGAAATCCGCAATTTTGGCGTGTACAGAATCCAGATAATCGATGATGGGCACGCGATAATGCACTGGCAGACCCACAAGCGTGGCGCGCAGCACTACAAGATGATGAAAGAGCAGAACAAAAAGATCGAAGTCGCGATAGTGATTGGCGCGGACCCGTCCACCGTCTTTAGCGCGGTCGCGCCGGTTCCTGAAGGCATGGACAAGTACCTGTTCTCCGGCATCACCCGAAAGAAGGGGGTCAAGCTGGTAAAATGCAGGACAGTCGACTTGGAAGTGCCGGCAAGCGCCGAGATCGTGCTTGAAGGGTACGTCGATCCAAACGACATGAGGATGGAAGGGCCGTTTGGCGACCACACAGGCTACTACACGCCGCCGGAGCCTTTTCCCACTTTTACGCTGACAGGCATCATGAGGCGCAGCCAGCCAATCTACCTGACTACCGTAGTTGGCAAGCCGGTACTGGAAGATGCTTACATTGGCAAGGTAATCGAGCGGGCGTTTCTTCCGCTGATCCAGATGTTCCATCCTGAAGTGGCCGACTTTTCCATGCCGGCGGCCGGCTGGTTCCAAGGCCTTGCAATAATATCGATAAAGAAACAATATCCGGGCCAGGCGAAAAAAGTAATGATGGGGTTATGGGGGATGGGGCAGCTGGCGCTGACAAAGATGTTCATCGTAGTCGATAGCGAAATTAACGTGCATGACATGAACGACGTTATATGGGCGCTGACCACGCGCGCAGATGCTGCCCGCGATACCGTCATTATCAACAATACTCCGACAGACACGCTCGACCCTGCGTCGCCGCTTGTGAACCTCGGCTCAAAGCTGGGGATCGACGCAACTACAAAATGGAAAGAGGAAGGCTACATACGGGAGATACAACAACTCGCCACTGCCGATGAAGAAACAAAGACGCTGGTTGACAAAAAGTGGCGGGAATATTTCAATGGTACTTTATGATCTTGTATGAATTGTCGCGCTCGGCAACTCTGAACCCTGCCTGCTTGACTGCGGCGATTATCCTGTCTGACGTTAACTCTGTTGACCTCGCGCCTGTTGCGCTCACCACTTCCTCGCCTATCAGCGTGCCGCCAAAGTCGTCGGCGCCGTAGTTGAGGGCAAGCTGCGCCATGCCAATCCCGTTTGTAAGCCATGACGATTGCAAGTGATCGATAAGGCCATAGTACATTATCCTTGCAATAGCGATCATTTTCAATAGCGACAGCCCGCCTGATGGGTACTTTATCTGACCTTCTGCCTGCATCTCTGTCTTGTTTGGCTCAAAGCTCCACGGGATAAAGACCATGAATCCGCCGGTCTTTTCCTGCAAGCGAGCTATTTTCATGATGTGCCTTGCCCGGTCCTCTTCAGTCTCCACCGTGCCGTACATCATTGTGGCGACTGACTTCAAG
>JAJPHX010000100.1 GCA_021325075.1 Nitrososphaeraceae archaeon
TGGAGCGATGGAACTACAACTAGAGAACATGCTGTTACGATTGGAACCAGTGGCACAGTCTCGCTGACGGCAATTTATGCAACACAAACACCACCACCCCCACCACCACCCTCGGGCGGAGCCCCCAATACGGTGACTGTAAAGAGCACCACTTTGGATGGAAAAGCGGTCACAGGGATGTACGTCAATGTAAGGCTTAATGGAAACATCATAAAGGATGGCTTTACCCCAGTGACATTCGACCTGACCCCTGGAAACCAGTACGTAGTTGTAATGTATTGGTGTTGCGACTATGAATTCAGGCACTATTCAGATGGCACGCTGACGAGATACCATACCGTGACTCCAGATTCGACGCAGGGGATCAGTCTTGAAGCCAACTATGAGGTAGTACCGGCATCTCAGGCTGCAAAGCTAAACGTAATCGCCATGGATCAGAACGGCAACCAGATTGGTGGAACGACAGGCTCAGCAGAGGATGGAACTCTTGTGGCAAAACCAGGCATGTGGATGTGGATAACCCCACCAGGAGCGTCGTCACCGTACAGCGGAGCATATTCAAGCAGCAGTAGCACGCCATTCAGGGTATTCAACGGCAAGACATACACCATAACCATGTCATCTTATGGTCAGTATGTGTTTGATCACTGGCAGGACAACGTCAGCAATACCAACCCAACAAGAGCATTCACATTGAATGGAGACAGCGTCAACAACGTCGCAGTGTACAAGATTGTTGCGACAGGATCATCGATGGGTATGTCAGATTCATCAGGTCCACCATTCCCATGGTATGACGTAGATAACTGAGAAGGCACTGTCCAATAAAGCCCAAGGGCTTTTCCCTTTTTCTTTTTGTTAGGTTTTACATACGTTTAAAAGCTTTTAAGGCGAGAAGTCCACCGTGACTTGTTCGGTGGATGAATTGCCGTAATTACAGGTTCAGGTTGTACCCAACTGTTTTGCAGCAAGAGCAGCTGGAATCCACCATTGATGGATGCCGCTGGGTGCGTAATTATCTCATTGATAAACACATGTCAAAAGAAGATATGCAATTTGTTCTCACAGAACTAAAAGAACGAGAGCCTTTCTTGAGAAATTATCATAGCAAGATGCTGGAGATGATCTGCCAGTGGTCATAATAGAATCCCGTCCCTGGGGTCATTTCGAGCGCTTTACGCTGAATGAAAAATGTACTGTCAAGCTTGTCTACCTAGATGGCGACAAGCGACTTTCGCTACAGTACCATAACAACAGGGCAGAATTCTGGAAGGTGGTAAAGGGTCCAGTCAAGGTGCAGATTGGCAAAGATACAATCAAGGTATTGCAGACTGGAGAGTCAATAACAATCCCGGCTAAAACAATCCACAGGCTGATTGGCGTTTCGGATGCTGCCATCATTTTAGAGATATCAACCGGCGAATTTGACGAAAGCGACATCATAAGGCTAGAAGATGACTATAAGCGAGAGTAGCTATTCTCGCGAAACATGCGACCCTTCCGCTGTCATGGCAAACCTGAATATCTGGTCTACTTCGGAATCCTCGAAAATGTCAGAATCGTGAGTAATTATTATCAGCTGCGCCAGCGGCCCTGTGCCATCCCTGAATGCTTCAGATAGTATGCGGACAAGAGCCTTCCTTCTTTCTTCGTCAAGGTGTGTCGTCGGCTCGTCAAGAATGACAAAGTCAAGCTTGTTAGAGCCCATCATGTATGCGATGCCAAGCCTTAGTGCAAGCGCCACTGCGACTTTCTCTCCACCAGAGAGCGAATCCATGTCTATCTCTCCCTGCCTGCCGTAGCAGGTTATCGTTATTTCCCGCGCCTTTTCTGCAAGCTCTATTCTAGAAATCCCAATGTTAAATAGCGACGCGTATTCTGTCGCTTTCCTCGATATTACTGCAAGCGCCCAAGACCGCAAGCTCATTCCCACCATGCCATCCCTATTGAATACCATCGAGCGGATCTTATCAAGGGCCTTGGCAAACTCTGATGCTCGTCGAAGCTTCTCCATAGCATCTCTTGCAAAATCTGTTTCCTTTCTGGCTGCTTCTATTGTGTGCTGGTAGGCGCCTATCTTCCGGTTTGTGTCTTCCAGTTTCCTGACAATCCCGCCTTTTTCCTCCTTTGCGCTGTTGTACTGGGCAGGACTGAAGCTCTTGACATTCTCTCTAGTCATTGCGATTTCCTCTGCAAGCGTCGTTGAGATGCCGTCAATCGCAAGCTGCATCGGGTCTTCTACTTTCAAGATTTCTTTTGGAAGGTTTGAAAGATCATTTTTCTTTTTGGCTACATCTGCCTCAATTTTTTCTACGTCTGTAGCAGATCGGATTGAATTGCTTGAAAGGAGCTTTTCGGCTGCAGCAATCTTTTTGCTTGCTTCACTTAGATGGGCTTCCTCCTTTTTCAATTCGACTTTGGTCATCTGAAGTTTTGACTTTTCGTCCACCAGTTTGCCGATTTCTAGCTGAATATGTTTAATGTCAAACATTTGGTTTATGCTTGAGACAGGTGAATTGCAGACCGGGCAGAGACCAGTGTCAGTGATCCTGATTTTGCTTGCACATTCCAAAAATCCCCGAAGTTTTCCAGCCATGCTTTCGTTTTCCTGCATTTTTGATTCAACTTCTTCCACCTCTGCCTTGACCATTTGAAGCCGCATGTCAACTTCGTCCTTGTCTTTTAGCACCTGCAAGGATCCTCTGGCTTCCCTGGCGATTCTATCCAGCCGTGATATTTCGCTATCCATTTGGCCGCGCTTTTCATTTACATAGCGTACAAGCTGCCTTTCCTTATTCTGAAGTTCCTTTGCCTGTTGGCTCATCGGCTCTAGTCTTTCTATTTCTTTTTCCAGCTTGTCTATCTTGTTTTCAAGCAGGCGTTTTTCGTCTTCATATTCAGCAAGAAGTGATACTGTCTGTTTTAGCTCTCGTTCTTTTTCATCAATGATTTTCTCTACACTTGGGATTTCCTCGTCGGTGTAGCCTGTCTCGTCACGCAGTTTTTCTCTAAAGCCCCCTATTACTTCACGCATTGTTTCATACGCCGAATCGAGCCTGTCTATGCCAATCAGGCCGTTTAACAATTCCTTGAACTCTCTGGGCTGTGCTTCAACTATCCTGACAAGCTCGCCCTGCTGCACTACAGCTGCCACGCGCATCTTTTCATAGTCAAGCCCAAGCACCTTTTCCACTTCTTTTTTTGTGGATTCGCCAAACTGCTTTCTTTCGCCGCCTGCAAGCAACTTGTTCACAACCTTGTCTCCATCGGAAACAAGAGTTAGTTGCGAAAAGGATTGCGTTCCTGCACCATTCAACCCTCTAGAAACCTGAAACTCCCGCGAATTTAGCGTGAAGCAAATTTGCGCCAAGGATTGGTTGGCGCCTCTCCTGACAAGGTTCTTTTTCGACTTGCCCCTTGTGTGCTCGCCAAAGAGCGCAAACGTTATTGCGTCTATTATAGATGATTTGCCCGAGCCGTTGTGTCCCACAAAGACAGTTATCCCTTTGCCGAATCCCAGCTTTGTGTCCCTGTGCGCGATAAAATCCTTGAGCTGGATGTCCTTTATCATCTTGCTCCGCTCCCAAACCTGCCTGCCTTGTATGCCTGCCACACTAATTCAAGGACAGATTGGCCATCTTTCTCTGATGCAAGGGGCAGTATTTCGTTGACCGCAAATTTTGCCAGCTCTTGCGACCCAAGTGCCTCTACAGACAACCGGTATAATTCACCGTCAATGTCTGCAGGCTTGGCATCATAGATTGGCGTTGCCATTTTTTCTTCTAGCGGTTGCCAGACATAATGCAGGCAAAAGTCATTGAGCCTCTTGAGGTGCTCGGCTATCACCTTTGAGTCGATGTCGCTTCCGGCGACCTCTATTCTGGCAACCGGCTTCTTGTTGCTCTTGACAGCCTCTGCCTTTGCCTTCTCGATTATCCTGTCAACTTCGGTTAAAATGTGCTTGTAACTTATCCTTGCAGAGAACTGTTGACGCCGATTGAGCTTTATCCATTGCGTGGATGGCTCTTCACATGACATGTCTACCATTATGAATCCTTTGTCAACTTCCTTGATACCTTCGCTTGGAGTCAGGTCAAGAGAGCCTGGGTATGCAAGTGGTCCGCCAAGGTAGTCAAATCTCTTTTCCTGATGGTCGTGGTAGTGGCCTAATGCGTAATAGTCAAAGCTGGTGGGTAAGTCTGATGAATTTATTTCGCCGGCAAATTTGTTAAAGTCCATCAGCCCTTGATGAAGAACTAGAATCTTTCTTTTGTCATCATACTGACTGGCGACCTTATTTGCGCCATGCAATTTCTCAATCAAAGTATCAATGTTGCTCCGCCGCTCCTTGTCTGTACCCATTACGACACAGTCGTCAATTACAAAAGGAGTATCCGGCTTCAGATGTTTTGCGAGTCCAAGGTTGCTGAAAATGTGGATAAAAGGCACGTCGCGCAATCGACTAATGTCATGCTCACCCAGAACGAATACCGCGGGGATCTGTTTTTCTTTGAGCTTTTTCAGTGCACTGCCAAGGGTAATTATCGCCTTACCGCATGGTCGAGGGTTATGGAACAGGTCGCCAGCCAAGATTACAAGCCTAACCCTTTCTTTTATAGACAAATCTATAGCTTCATGAAAAGTCTGGTAGACATCCTCTTCGCGCTCTTCAAAATTAAATTGCGCATATCCAAGGTGGAGATCAGAAATATGAGAGATTAGCATTAGATATTTACCTATAGTTCTGTTATCTTGAAACCAGCATAGAATTTAAATTCTTACGTTCGAGAAACTTTTAAAAAAGATTTGTCATGTAGATGCATATACTTTTTCTGCATAGCACTATAAGAATCACCATCACATTATCCATCCCCATTCGCGAAAGGCAACTCTAGCCGATGAGGAATGAAAAGAGTAGCTCGTTATTTCGTGCCAGCGTTTATGTGCAGATAGCGTTTTACAATACCATATTTATCATTGCCAAATAGCTCAGAATAGAAATCAAAACATGCGGCAAGGGCAAGTGAAACTATGCTTAAAATACCAAGAAATCGCTCTTGTATAGCTGTCCGCACGCATAACTTTGCTCTCATAGGTTAATGCATCTTAACAAGGTGCGAATGCGTAAAACCCCAAGAGTCAAGGGTCTATGTAGCCGGATGGGACGTACGAGTCAGACGATTCTTTTACCATCTTTTTTATTGATGCTAATTGCATCCACTCTTCTACCGCCTTCTGATCGCCACCTATCTTGCGTTCTTTGACTTCGTCTACCTTGACAAATGTTGGCAGGTTTACCCATTGCCCGGCAAATATTGCCTCTCCAGGGTTTAATGATGTTAGCTGATCTACAAGATCACGGCTAAGCGATTCGCTTGCAGCTGATACCTGCATCTGATCGTCTTGCTGTACCATGCGCATTACAGCTAACGAACCCATTTGGCTGAGAATGTTGGCGTCAATGCCACGAGGTCTCTGTGACACAATGACGAGTCCAAGGCCAAATTTTCTACCTTCCCGTGCAACTTTTGAAGCATAATATTTTGTCTCGGTATCTTCATCCTTTGGTACAAAAACATGTGCTTCTTCAAGCACCACCAAGACAGGAGCAGGAAACTTGGGTTCTTGTGTATCCTTCTTACCTTTTCTCTGCCTAGTTGCCTTCTTCCTATCGTCTAACATTTCCTCAAGGTAAAATGATACGGCAATGTTGGCCTGACGCTCGGTCAATTCTACCAAGTTTATGACGTTTATCTTGCCGTTCTTTATCACTGCAAGTGGGTCGGACATGCCTGGGTCCAAAATATTATGGAACTTACGTTTTGCATCGTCTATCTTGTCCAGAACCTTATCAGATGCTTCTCGATACGCCTTTTCCTTGCCGGCTGCCGCTACTTCAGTTAAGAGAGCATCCCAAAAGTCGTCTCCTTTGCGCATTTTGACCTCTTCTGTAAATGCGACCCGAAGTACGTGCATCTGGTTAGAAGCATTATCCTGTATTTCTATGACGTCACCAAGCTTGTCTACTGTCAAAAATCTTGGATTAATCTTGGCATCTATGAGGTTACTGCTGTTTCCCATATCAAGCGTAGAATAGTCGTCATGATAATCAAAAATCACCATGGTCCCATTTACCCTAGCAATTTCTTTGGCCAAGAGAGATACTAGATTACTCTTGCCCATGCCTGTCATTGCAAGCACTGCTAGGTGGCGAGATACTACCTTGTCTACATTTATCTTGGCGTTTACTTCTGTATTGCGCAAAAGAGTTCCTATCCTAATCCATTGTTGAGCTGAAGGCGAGAAAATTGTAGCCAAATCCTCAGAAGTTGCCTCGTATACTTCAGTACCGGGTTCAGGTGGCAGCTCTGGAATAATCGCCTTGCATTTCTTTAGCTCATCAAGGTAACCGAGTATGCGAACATGCCCCTTGTAGCTTTTGTCCCATTTGTTTTCAATCGCGACTTTTCTGCTTTCAGATGCCTCTTCATAGTTTCGTATAGTGGTTGAAAGTGCATCGCTGCTAATTGATGACCTTTCGACAAGCCCAAGCACCTTGCCCTTACCATAATTCAAAATTACGTACTCACCGATGCTCACTGACCTACGTGATTCAAACGCGACTTGATCAGGCTTTGTGTTGCCCACAAGAATGCCAAGCTCAATTCTCCGGTTGTTACTCATTCAATGCGTCCCTCGCTCCCGGTTCCATTTGCAAGTTGAATATGCTTGCAAGCCTGTCTATATCTTCATTGGTGATCTTGCAATTATTGTGTGCGAGCTTTAAGCAGTAAGGATATCCAGCAATACTATGATAGCGCATCCTGTTCAACAATTGCTTAACTTCTTGTTCACTCGATGTGCCAATAATCTCTATTCGTACGAGTGGTGTGTGTTCTCGAAGTCTGGCATAAATTTCATAAACATTAGCATAGCGGAGCTGCGTCTGCATAGGAATGCTAAAACCGGCGGATTTTGTTGTGTGACCATAGTAGTAAATATCACCTGCCTTTGACCCAAGAGAAGAAAATTGCAGGCGGCTCTCTGAACTTTTTGAGATAAAGATTGCCCTTCCACAGCGCTTCACCATATCTGTTGCCGAATCGGCTGTGCTTCTGGTTAGCCTTGATATGAGGGAGCCGTCGATGCAAACGATGTCAACTTTCTTTTTTTCAGGCACATCTTGTGCAAGCTGAGCCTCCATGAGCATAGCCTTTGATTCAAGCGCCTCCTGCCTTGCCGACTCGGATATGTCATAGACATGATCCGTGGCAAGGACCTCGTTTGTGCTCGTGACTGCAACTGCGTCGATGACATAGAGGTTGAGGCCCTGAAATGCGCGCTTGTTCCAGCTGCTGTCAATGCCGGCAGACTCGCATTTTTCCGACACAGGATCGTATGAAGTCCAGCGCGACTGAGCTTCTGAGAGTATGGCATTGTAACCAGAATCTTTTATCTTCAACATCTTTTGCTCCCTATTGCGCAGGGCGTCAAGATACACTTCTTTTAGCAAACAGTTTTGTCTGACATGGGGTAATTTAAAAAACTGATCATGCTAGCCTTTCATCCTGTCGGCAATTGTGCGAGCGTCCCAGAGCGATCTAGGCTTGTCGACTGTCGCCAGCGCGCCGGCCTCCATTATCTTGCTTGCAATGTTGGCTGCTATTGGCAGGGCGCCTGTTGCCCCCGGCGAATTGTAGTTGAGCACGTGGAGCGAAGAATCGCGCTGAAGCACAAGAGTGTCTGGCACGAACCTGCCGGTGTTGTCGATGACTGATGATCTGATGCCCGAAGTCCCGCGCTGGACAAAAGCCGATGGCTTTATCTGCGGCAGAAATTCCTGCACCCTGTTTATCATCGCGGTCTTTGAGAGCGAACTTTTCAGCTCGCTGCTCGCAAGCGACAGGAACTGCTTGTCAAAAAACACCTTGCGCGCGCCAGTCGTTGACGATTCTATCATCTTTGGCAGCATGTCTGCAAGGTTCTTGCGCCAGCCGTAAGCGTACGGTCCAAATACGGGCACGGCGTTTGGTCCCACCTCCCGTCTGCCGTCTGCCCGCACTATCCAGTGCGGGTCAAGGAACGGGTACTCGGGATGCTTTGGGACAGAGTATATTGAGAGTTTTGTAAGGTCGTGGTACTTGATAGGTGCCTGCCAGTACTCGCCCCGAAAGTGAAGGTCAGTGTATTCTTGCGCGACTCCCATCGTGTGCGCGATGTCCATCGAGTTCCCGCCTGCCACGTTGACAAGATATTCCGCGCTGATCTCCTTGTCTTGCGTGGCTATGCTATAGCCGTCTTTGCCGTACGATATTCTCTGCACCTTGTGCCCCAAAAGCAGCTTGCAGCCAAAGGATTGCAAATCGTGCATCAGGGCAAGCGAAAATGCGCCATAATCTACTGACCCGTCTTTTGAGCAATAAATAGCAGAAGTGCAGCGGACGTTTGGTTCCAATTTTGCCGCTTCTTCCTTATCTAGAAGCTTCAACTCGTTTTTTGTCAGGCCGTTTGCCTCGCCCCACCTCATGTATTTTTCCAGCCTACCGATTCCTTTGTCGTCTATTGCGACTTCAAGCACGCCATCGCGCTTGAATGGCAGGCTTTTATGCTCTGAATACTTTTGCCACATTTCATAGCCAAGGGCGGCAGCTTTTGCAAAGGTCTTCTTTTTTACAGGGTCATAAAGAAATGGCGCATGCACCTTTCCTGTGTTCCTGCTGCTTGTGTGCAAGGCGACATTTTTTTCTTGCTCTAGCAGCACTACTGATTCTGGACTGGCTGCATGGGCAGACAGGAAATAGGCAATAGACGTTCCAAGCACGCCGCCTCCAATGATTGCAACCTTGCAATCGGCCACGTGTACCTGGAGTCGATTGTTGGATATAAGCTCCTCTTGTAAAATTTGCATAATTGGTGATTATCAATCGAACTGGGAAATCAAAAACTTCATGTGATAACACCGAATTGGCTATTGAACACTTATTTTAGGAGGTCACAAGTGATAATGAATATGCAAGCAGTGAAGTGCGTTAGACAGAACTAATGTGCGAGCGACACAATTGCTGCGTTGCTAGATGTTTTCCGTCACATGGTAAATGATTGTATCAGAATTGGATTGGAAAATAATATTTCTTCGTTAAAGAGGTTATCTCTAATGTCTTACAAGCAGCTTGCAAGATACAATATACCATCATATTACAAGTATTGTGCTATATCAAAAGGGCAACGGTCAAGGTAGGAACTATAGGAATATGATGAATTCCTGGCCATTTTATGAAATCAAACGCCAAATCGAATACAAAGCCAAATGGTCAGGCATACCAATAATTCAGTTATCTGCACAAGAAACCAGAGGTACAAGTTCTCTATGTCCAAGATGCGGGGAGAGACTCCAAGTTGGACAGAAAAAGAGATTTCTCTGGTGTAGCAAATGTAAGAGAACAATGGATCGTGACGAGGTAGCTGTCATGAACATGTCTCGTAAAGGGCTGGCCCTGTTCGCCAGTTCAAAAGGCATAGCAGGTGAAGCAATGAGAGAGAATGTGGCTCAGCAAGGAGAGCCGCTAATCCTTAGAGTCGATGCTATGAATAGATTATTCAGACGGATAGGCTGAGAACCTAAAACGTTTATTATTGATCTATTAAAAGAGAAACTAGAATTGGCACAACAGGAGTTTCTGGCAGACCGTAGAAGAAGGCTTGACGACTTGCCTGAACTGCCAGAAGACAGGCCGGCGCTGTTGCTTTCCGCGGTATATTCAGGCGAAGAAAGAAAAGTCTATTTGAAGTTTTACGATGCAAAAGATAACGCGATTTACCACTGGCGCGACAGGACGGACCACAAACCCTACTGCTATACAAAGATGCAATATGAAGATCAGGTCGAACAGGTAGTGCAAAGAGAAACAAAATACACGATAGAGCGTGTCAAGAAAAGGGACATCATCGCGGACCAGCAGATCGATGTTCTGAAGGTGCTTGCGCCCGACCCGCTCTCAATAGGCGGCACCGACAACAGTTTTCGTGAAAAGGTCGCATCATGGGAGGCGGATATAAAATATCATGAAAACTATCTCTACGACCGTGCGCTGATACCCGGTACGTATTACGTCAGAAAAGGCGAGCAGATAACTCCCTACGAGTACCCGATTTCTGAAAAGGTCCAATTTGCTCTAAAGAGCCTGTTATGGGACAAGATAAAGGAAGCAGGCGAAAGTGGCAAAGAGTATAGACAATATATCACGAACTGGGCTAACCTGCTCAACCAGCCAATTCCGGAATTAAAGAGGGTATCGGTGGATATCGAAGTTGAGACGGAGGAGGGCAGGATGCCAAACCCCCGCGATCACGACAGGCGCGTGACAGCTGTCGGATTTGCTGCAAGTGACGGCTTTCGGAAGGTACTTGTGCTTGCAGACAACATGCCAAGCGACGGCACGGCACTCATTTCAGAGGCGGAGCCGTGCAGAACAGAAAAAGAATTGCTTGAAAAGGCATTTAGGATAATCAACGAATACCCGATCATCCTTACATTCAATGGCGACGACTTTGACCTTCCCTATCTGTACGCGCGCTCACAAGACTCGCGCATCGATCCTGGCGGCATCGCGATCCCAAAAGACAAGGTGCCAATAATGGTCAAAAAAGAGTCATTTATCAAGCACGGGATGCAGGCAGAGCCAGTCGGCATAAGGCACGGCATCCATATCGATCTGTACAGGACGTTTGACAATAGGTCAATTCAGATCTATGCCTTCAGTAGGGCGTATACAGAGCATACCCTCAATGCGATCTGCGAAGCGCTGCTGGGCGACACGAAAGTGGAGTTTGAAGGCGATATTAGCGACCTTCCGATGCAAAAGCTCGCAGAATACTGCATGAAAGATGCAGACTTGACGTTCCGGCTGACTAGCTTTAACGACAACTTGCTGATGAAGCTCTTGGTTGTAATTGCAAGGATCGGGCGGCTGTCGGTGGACGACATTGCTCGCTTTGGCGTTAACCAATGGATCAGAGGCATACTATATTTTGAGCACAGACAGAGAAACGAGTTGATACCAAGCAGGAAGGAGCTTGAGGCAAAGGGTACGGCGTCCACCACCGCGGTGATAAAGGAAAAGAAATATCGCGGAGGAGAGGTTGTCGAGCCGACACCTGGCATCCACTTTAACGTGGTCGTTCTTGACTTTGCAAGTCTTTACCCAAGTATTATCAAGGTTCACAACCTGTCGTACGAAACCATCAACTGTCCTCACGAAGAATGCAGAAAAACTCTGATTGACGGAACGACCCATTGGGTCTGCAAACAGAGAAAGGGGCTAACTTCGCTTCTTATAGGATCACTTCGTGACCTGCGGGTTAACTATTACAAATATCTCTCAAAGGACAAGGCACTTCAATCACAAGAGAGACAACTTTACAATGTTGTAAGCCAAGCTATCAAGGTGATCCTTAATGCCAGTTACGGCGTTATGGGAGCAGAGATATTCCCGCTTTACTGCCTGCCGGTAGCTGATGCGATTGCCGCAATAGGTAGGACTACCATCCATAGGGCAATCAGCAAATGCAAGGAACTAGATATCCAAGTAGTGTATTCTGATACGGATAGTTTATTCTTAAAAAATCCTTCATTAACAGCAATCGATCAAGTGGCAGCATGGGCCCGGGATACCCTTGGCGTTGACCTCGAGGTTGACAAAGAATATCGATATGTTGTATTTAGTGACCTAAAGAAAAACTATCTTGGGGTTAAGCCAGATGGTACCGTTGACGTAAAAGGCCTAACAGGCAAAAAGTCACACACACCACCGTTTATTAGAAACGCGTTCTATAGTATCTTGGAGATACTCGGTAAAGTTAATTCCCATAATGATTTTGACCAGGCAAGAGAAAATATCAAGAAAGTCATTCAGGAAAACGCCAGAAACCTTGAAGCCCGCAAGATCCCACTTGAAGAGCTTAGCTTTAACGTCACGATCAACAAGTCGCTTAGCACCTATGGCAAAAAGACAGGCTCAAAGACAATGGATGGCAAGAGCACTGACACCTTCACGGGTCTTCCGCAACACATCAAAGCGGCCAAGATGCTTGAGGAGAAAGGACGCGCTTTCAGGGCAGGAGATGTCATTTCATACGTCAAGATAAAGAATGGCGAAGGAGTCAAGCCAGTAGAACTGGCAAAGCCTGAAGAAATCGATACTGAAAAGTATCTGGAGGCAATGGAGTCAACATTTGAGCAGGTGCTGTCTGCCCTGAATTTTGACTTCAAGTCTGTGCTCGGCAAGCCGCGGCAGAAGAGATTGGATGAAATGTTTTGGGGCAGCGATGACAAAGAAGGGAAGAAAGACGACGATAAAAACTCTGAGGATAAGAATAAGGATCCGTCAAAAAAGGAGCCTTAGCAACCTAGTATAGCCATAGTTTATTATCAGCTCACTTGCACGTTTTATAGTTGGATATCCTGTCACTCTTTACAGTGCCGGAAAAGACAAAGGCTGGCTACAGCTTTGCCGACACGCCAATAAAGATTTCATTCAAGGAATCAAATGTCGTATTTTACGGAGTGCCTCTTGACGCCACCACAAGCTTTGGCAAGGGAACATCGAGGGGTCCGGAGGCCATAAGGTTGACTTCGGCGCGCCAGATCGAGACGTTTGTGCTTGACGAAAAGGCAGACATCTATGAGCTAAATGACATATTTGACCTTGGTGACTTGAAGATGCCAAAGACAAAAAGCATTGCAAGAATGCTGGCCTTCCTTGATTCCAATATTCCAAAAGTAGTTGATGCATTACGACACGAAAACAAGATCCCGGTAATGATGGGAGGCGAACACACGCTATCATATTATCAATTAAAGTCACTTGCAGATGAAAAGCCGGTCATCATACACTTTGACGCGCACAGGGACATGAAGCCAGAATACGAAGGTATGAAAATATGTCACACGACTCCATTCTATCATCTACTAGAATACATTCCCGGCGAGAACCTGATCCAGATCGGCATACGCCAGACAGACAGAGAGGAAAACGAGACTGCAGGTAAGAATGGCGTCATTACGTTTGACGCATGGCAGGTTCATAATAATATCGAAGCTGTAGAGCAACACTTGCAAAAAGCCACTGCAGACAAAAAGATCTATATTTCATTTGACATTGACGTTTATGACCTGTCGTATGTTCCTTGCACGGGCACTCCAGAACCATTTGGTCTAGACCCATTCCAAGTGCTGAAATTGATAAAGGCTATACACCCGACTGCGAAACTGATTGGCATGGACATTGTCGAGGTAGGTCTGAGAAATGGGGATTACAGGGAAGGTGCGCTTGCCACCCAAACACTTCTACGGATACTGGCAAGAAAGTATGCTAGACCATGATCTGGGGCCTTGTGGAGAGGCGCTGCGGGAGGTTCAGTGGCAGGTATGGCTTGTCCTTTGTCTGCGCCTTTACTTCGTCAATCAGTTCCTGCAGAGTGATTTCGCGCTGCTTGCCCTCGCTTCTGTCTCGGACTACTAGCCTTGCTGAATTCATCTCCTTGTCGCCGATGACAATGGCGTAGCGCACCCATTCTGTTTCGGACTCGCGTATCTTTTTGCCGACTGTTTCATCGCGGTCATCGATGTCTGCTCTTACCTGACTTGAAGTCAGCTCTGCCAGAATCTTTTCGCAGTACTTCACATGATCTTGGCTTACGGGAATGACTCGAACCTGAGTGTGTGAAAGCCACAGCGGTAATGACGGTATGCCCCCGGTCTTGGATACCTTGGCCGATTTTTCCAAGAGCGCATAGATTACGCGTTCTACTGCGCCTGACGGCGAGTTGTGCAGGATTATCGGGTTTTTCATGCTGCCGTCTTCTTCGACAAATTCGATGTTGTAGCGCTTGCCGTTTTCTACGTCAATCTGATCTGTTGAAAGCGCAGACGCCTTTCCAAGACCATCGATATAGTTGAACTCCCATTTTAGGGTGAAGTAGAAGAAGCGCTCCTTCCACATTTCAACCAACACAGGTTTGTTGAACCTGTTGATAAGCTCGGCGATGAACTCTTTGTTTTCGTTGTAAAATTCCTCGGTGAACCTGATTGCCATTTCCACGTCTTCGCTTGACAGCCCGAGGTTGTCAAGCACGCTTATCGATAGCTCGAAACGCTTTCGGAACTCTTCCTTTGCCTGCGCCAAATCCCTGCATAGCGCGTGGCAGTCAGGCATTGTAAATGCCCTGAGGCGGCGTAAGCCTACAAGCTCGCCTGATTTTTCACGGCGGAATGAATAGCGTGTAAGCTCGTACAGTTTTACTGGAAGGTGCTTGTACGATATGTTAAAGTCTTTTGCCATGAGGAACTGCCCAAAGCACGCCGCAAACCTCAGGAAGAGCTGCTTGTTGTCAGAAGCGATGTTGTACTGCCTTGCCGGAAACCTGTTGAAATAGCTCTCCATCGACGGATGCTTTGTGTCGTACATTATCGGCGTCTCGACTTCGATGCCGCCGTACTCCATCACTCGGCGAGTCACGTATTGCTCGATAAGCGACTTCATCAACCTGCCTTTTGGATAGTAGCGCATGTTGCCAGCGTCTGACGCCGGCTCGTAGTCGGCTATGGCAAGCTTTTTCATCAGGCGCACGTGGGCCGGCTGTTCGTTGACTGTTCTGTTCTTGGTTATTTCATAATTTGAAAGCACTTGCAGGTTAGAATCCTGCTTTTTGAACTTGTATTCTTTGACTGGAGTCATCTGGCCGCCCGGCTGCAGGATGTACCAGAACGATTGCAGCTTTTCCTCTGCCTTAAGAGCAGAAGACTCTTTTTCGCCTCCGTGTGAATGCCCGACGTGCTCGTGCTCTGCCTGCTTTGATATCTCTTTGGCATTTTCGGCAAGCGGGTGGCCCTTTACTTTGATATTGAATGATTTTGTCCATCCAAACGGCGCGCGGTACACCTGATCAATTGATTCTTTGGCAAAATCTTCAACTGATTTTATGATGCCAACTGCTGCAACTGGTGGCGCCAGATCGGAACTAAGGTGAGCGTAAGGATATACAAGGAGCTTTTTGCTCTTGACAGTATCAAGGTACTTTTTTATTTCATCAACCGCTGCTTTTGCAACACTTTCGTCGTCCCCATTTTCCACGGCGACAAAAGCCACCACAAGGTCTTCAAGCCTGACCTTGGACTTGGACGCGATGTCCTCGGCGTCTCGGATTTCTTTCTCGATAGGCTCATACTCTATAAAATCGGAATGAAGCTGCAGCAGTCGCATACCCAATCAGTGTCTTTGCTAGCTAATTTAAGCCCATCTGGCCCTCTCGTTCTTCCTGTCTTCCTTTGTGGACTTTTTCCATTCCTTGTAGTGATCCTTGCAAAGGTAGACGTGCTTGCTTCCGCCAAGCCCAAGGTCCGGGTCCATGCTTGCCTTGGTGCCACTCATGGAGCGCTCGGCCATGTTCTCGCAGCTGGCTACGCTGCACTTGATGCCCTTGTCGACTCGGCCCATACTTCCTTCAGGTTTATCTTCTAGCTATAAAAAGCTGACTCGGTTAGCTTAATACCCAAGGATCGTGTATTATCGACTATTGCCATACA